>CAYUNA010000934.1:0-2012 GCA_964445895.1 uncultured Saprospiraceae bacterium
CCCTTAACACTCACACCCGCTTTGCCGCAGGCAAAGCGCATTGTTCTTTTTCAAGTTCAAAAATCCTACAATTTTCCTGCTTCTCAAAATATAAAGAAACTTATGATTCCTCATTTTTATTCAAAATACCCAGTGATTTTGCTCGTTTTTCCCAATTTCGGCGAGCCAACATCTGCATATCTTCCGTGCCATCCATTTCGTCCATAATCTCTAAGCCAAGCAGCGTTTCAATGACATCTTCCATTGTCACTATACCTGCCATGCCACCAAATTCACCAACCACGAGAGCGATATGCTCGCGCTTTTCCATTAATTTATTAAATAATTCTGGAATTGGTGCAGTGTCACTGGTAATCAGAATTTCACGAGAGATGTCACTAAGCGGGGCATCACCATTATTATTAATGATGTTCATCAGTAGTTCATCTTTTAGGAAGAAACCGTTGATTTGATCACGTGTGTCTGTAAAAATAGGGATACGAGAAAAGCGGAGATGCTTATTTTCGTCAAAAAATTCTTTAATCGTCGTTTCTCCTGATACGGCTTTGACAACCGTACGAGGCGTCATGATATCTTTGGCGCGGATGGTTTCAAAACGAAGCAAATTTCTAATAATCGTTGACTCACTTTCTTTGAAAACGCCTTGTTTTGCACCAATATTCGTCATAACCTCAAAGTCAGTACGGCTAAGGACACTTTTACTTTTATCCTTTTTCATCGCTTTGGTAATCATTTGTCCTAACCAGACCAATGGCCAAAGAATCGTGATGACAATGTTCAAAGATTTAACAGTAAAACCAGTAAGCGATTTATAATAATTAGCTCCTAGCGTTTTTGGAATCAACTCGGATAATATTAAGATAGCTAAAGTCATCAATACCGGCACAACCGTACCCGTTACCAAAGCATTCCCTGCCCAAATCTCTGTTGCCTGTGCGCCTACACCAATTGCACCCGCTGTGTGGGCGATGGTATTGAGGGTCAAGATAGCAACTAAAGGCTGGTCAATATTATCCTTAAATTTTTTGAGTAATTTTCCGACGGATGTTCCTTCCTGATATTTTATTTCCACCTGAGAAGGCGGAATACTCAATAAGACTGCTTCCCAAATGGAGCATAAAAATGAAAAAATAATGGAAATCAGAAAGAATACTATTAGAAGTAAATACATTTATTTTATTGAAAAAATTAAAAATAAGTTCCTCAAGTTTAAAACTCTCTCAAGTTAAAAAGTAAGTAGTTTTAAAGCTATCGAAATGAAAGGCTAAATTCGTGCCTGATGTCTGCTAATTTAGTTATCCGCCCGTTTCCTGGCGTAATTTACCGATTTGGTTTTCCCAAAGTTGCTTTTGGTCAGCTACTTCATCATCGTCACAGTAATCAGTAATTTCAAAAATGGTTTCACCAGTAACAGGGCTACGCGTCATCCGGAATTCCAGATACTCACCATCTTCATATTCTTCAAATTCGAATCTAAGTCGCTCATTTTCAATGTCTTCTACTAGCTCTGCGACTTCATCGGCACCATCCCAATAAAAAGTATAAGTTCCTTTACTAATGTCCACTTCATCACAAAACCAACGAATCAATGCTGCCGGAGTGGTGAGGAATTGATACAAAATTGCGGGAGAAGCCCGAAAAATAAATTCTAAATTAATTGCTACTCTGTCCATTTAAAAAGCGGTTTTTATCTCAGGTATTTGAAAATTAGGAAGGAATGTCAACACTCTTTCTAAGAAAAAGTTATTCCTATTCTACTTCCTTCATTATTTAGATGGCGTTTGGTCTGGAAGTCACTTTTGAGACTCCACAATTAGTCAAATTCTGCAAAAAAAATGTAAAAAGCCAAATTATTTTTGCGCAATAAAAACCAAAAATGTCAGAATTCCAAATTATTGAATGTAGAAAATGATTTGAATTGATTTTTAGTAACGACAAAATAATAACTCCGTCAAGTTGGACAGTGTATTTTTTTTCTCAGTTTTCTTTTAAAAGAGGGAGTATTGTTGATA
>CAYUNA010000935.1:0-2009 GCA_964445895.1 uncultured Saprospiraceae bacterium
ATGAATGCAATTGAGTGAGATTTAAACGCCCGACACTTAAAGGCTCACGGCTCACAGTGCGGCATCTATAAATAAACAGCGAAAATTTTATAACCAGGGACTTTCCCTTGAGTCGCGCACTGATAATCGTGCGCCGTCTCTACAACTTAATTATCATGGCAAAACGACTTACTCCATTTTCAAAATTATTATTAACCATTGCAATTGTGGCAGCGATTGTTTTTGGTGGAAAATGGCTTTTAGACAATACCGAGGCTGGACGGGATTTACAAAATCAAGCAGAAAATACAGAAACTTCGTCCAATGAATCAGCGAACAACAATGGTTCAAGTAATACCAATACTGGCGCCGCTAATGCTGGCAATAACAATAGTGGCGGTAGCAATGACGATGTTATCAAAATTGGTGTAGTAACCTGGGGTGGCTATGCCGGTGGTCAATATTTCAATGAAGGCTTTAAAGCCAATAAAAATTCACGATTCTACAAAGACTATGGTTTTCAAGTAGAATTTAAGGTTTTGGACGATTTCGTTCCCTCACGAGAAGCCTGGAAACGAGGTGATGTGGATTTATTATGGGCAACCATCGACGCATTTCCGACGGAAGCAGGCGCGTTATCACAATATCAGCCAGAAGTAGTTTTTCAAGCAGATTGGTCTCGGGGTGGTGATGCAATTGTAGTGCAACGAGGCATCAATTCAGTAGCAGATTTGCGGGGTAAAAAGATTGCTGTAGCAGAATTAACGCCTTCACATTCGTTTCTACTTTGGTTGTTGGAAGCAGGTGGATTGAAACCGTCTGATGTTAAATTATCCTTTTTTGGTAGTGCAATTGACGCTGCGGATGCCTTTAAAAATCAACAAGTTGAAGCAGCCGTCGTTTGGAGTCCAGATGATGCCGCTTGTCTGGATGCAGTCGCTGGGTCTCGTGTTTTGCAGAGTACCAAATCAGCTTCGCACATTATCGCAGATGTATTTTTTGCAAAAAAAGAGTACATTGATAACAATCAAAAACGATTGCAACAATTGTATGAGGGCTGGATGAAAGGTGCAGCTGAAATCAATAGCAGCGAAGCCAATAAACGAAAAGCAGCGAAAATCTTAGCAGAAAACTTCGAAGGTGTAGACGAAGATTGGGCAGTTGGGGCTATCAATAATGTGCGCCTGTGTACGCATGGTGATAACGAAAACTTCTTTGGCATCAATCGAGAATATAGTGGTGTAACAGGTGAAAAATTGTATGGCAGAATGAACACTGTTTACAGCGGATTGGGTGTAATTGAAGGCACAGCACCAAGTTGGCGATTAATTTCCAACTCAAGTCTGGTCAAAGGTGCGAGAGGTTTGAATGGCCCAGAACAAGCGTCGGAAGAAGCGAAATCTTTTACAAAAATTTCGGATAAAGAGGCCAAAACAAAAGAAGCCGTAGCGACCAAACGAGTAAGCATCAACTTCCGTTCAGGTGAATATCAGTTAGACCCCAATGCTCAAAACATTATTGACCGTGAGTTTGTCGATATTGCAAAAGCATTTGGAAATTCACGAATTCGGATTGAAGGAAACACCGATAATGTAGGTAATCATGATTCCAATGTTGCGTTATCCAGAAAACGGGCGCAATCAGTTAAAACCTATTTGGTCAACGAGCATAATGTAGCGCCAAATCGGATTATTGTAATTGGAAACGGACCAGATAATCCAGTTGCCAGTAATGAAACAGCAAAAGGGAAAGCCCAAAATAGACGGACGGATTTTGAATTAATTCGAGACTAATTGTCTTCGAGTTGAACGCAAAATCTACTTCAAACCCAGATAAGGGGCTCGTAGTAATTAAATTCTAAAGACGGAGTGAAGCTCCCCTCTTTCAGTCTATTTTTACGGTATGCACCTCGGGGTTTTAAGGGGCAGAAATGAGTTTGTAAAACTCGTTTCTGCCCCTTAATCCATATACCCGCTTTGCCGCAGGCAAAGCGCATTGTTTTTTAAAAGCTCGAAAATTTCACGATTTTC
>CAYUNA010000936.1:0-2004 GCA_964445895.1 uncultured Saprospiraceae bacterium
TCCTCAAACTCCTCTTGTTTTAAATGCAAAGAAACTTTTGTTACACGGTACTAAGGAATGAGCAATTAATTAATGTTACGAACCGACTACCCAATCCATAATTTTTTCACTCGCCTCTCCCTGATAATCATCCCAAAAGAGTGTCTTAACCTCCGCTTGTTTTGGAAAATTCGGCACCTCTTTTTTAGAAATGACCGTTAACAATTCTTCAAAATCCATCACCTTCTCCCCTATCATATATTCATCAAAATCAAAATACAAATTCCGGTTATTCTCCAAATAATCTATCATATCAAATGGAAATAAAATCAACCTCTTTTTCAATAATAAATAATCAAAATACACCGACGAATAATCCGTAATCAAGCAATCTGTCAATGGCAAAAATGCATAAATATCAGCCGATTTGTCCAAAACACTCAGATTAGAAAAACTGGCAATTTTAGATAAATCAATTAAACTTTTGGGATGCATTTTAAAAACAAACAAGGAATTTTGCTTCCGCATCGCTGAATTTAGGCGTTCTAAATCAATGCTTGCCTGTTCAAAAAAATCAATGTTAGCATCCCGAAAAGTGGGCAGATAAATGAATACATTAGCAAAATTTTTCAAGGTCGCCACAAATTGCTGAATGTCCGCAGGTTCGTATTTTTGATTAAAATTGGCTAACGTTTTTCTATTTTTAAAAAAAATATCTGAACGTGGATACCCCCAGGATAAATATTGATTGCTCGCCAATTGAAAGGCAGATTTAAAAATTTTATCGGTTGCAAATTTAGAAGAAGATAAAAAGAAACTCGGCTTTACATATTGGAAAGGACGCAGAATTTTATCGCGCCAATTTACTGGATATTCTTTAGCATAAGGTCCCGTTTCTACATCGTACCCAATCGCTTTTATTGGGGTGCCGTGCCACAGATTGACCAACGTTGCACCCGCACTTGCATAAAAATTAACATCGTAAAGAGAGATATTGTAAAAATGATATTTCGCTC
This sequence comes from uncultured Saprospiraceae bacterium, assembly GCA_964445895.1. Classification (GTDB taxonomy): domain Bacteria; phylum Bacteroidota; class Bacteroidia; order Chitinophagales; family Saprospiraceae; genus CAYUNA01. The sequence continues at coordinate 996 of CAYUNA010000936.1, forward strand.
GCAGGCAGGTCCAAATTCCACGCGGACTTTCATACATTTCGACCCGTAGACCTTTATTTTTCAAGTCTTGATAGATAGATTTTTTCTTAGTAATCCAAACGGCGTCCACTTCCTTTCGTTCATTGGAAGCATACAAAAAAAGATGCTTTGGATTATCGGTAAACGTATCATTTCCGCCACCAAACACACAGAGGTTTTTTCGTCGAGGCACTAAATATCCAAGCGGATACAGCAGCAATAACCCAGCCTTAAAGAGTAACAAAAACAAGGCTTTCATTAAGTTTTCCGAAGTTTTTCAAGTGTTTCATTAATTAGCGTCGAGGATGTTCCTTTCGTGTATGGCAAATAAATAATGTCCACACCAACCTCTTTAAATTGCGCTTCCAACTTCTCCCATTTCTCCGTTTTAAACCAATCATCGCCGACAAACATTACGTCAAATTTGAGTCTTTCCCACATCGTAAATTTATCCATATCTGACTGGGCGACCACCGCATCAACATATTTGATACTGCGTACAATTTCCATTCGTTCCAAAAAAGGAATTACGGCACGTTTGTTTTTATATGCTACCAATTCGTCGGTCGTCACACCCACAATTAGTTTATCGCACAAGCCTTTGACGTTCCGCAATAAATTCAAATGACCAATGTGAAAGAGGTCAAAAACGCCTGTCGTATACCCAACTACTGGTTTATTTTTCATAATTTTTCTTTCGGACTTTTTAAAATTTGATTGATAAAAGTAAGCGTTACTTTGAAAGTAACGCTTACTTTTATCAATCAAATTTTAAAAAGGAACGGGAACAAAATAAATGCCATTCCTAAGGAACGCGAAGTAAATAACTTAACATTCTTGAGCGGATATTTTGTTCTCATTTTTCACTTTGAAAATGCTCATTATATCGCTGCGCTAACATAAATCGCAGTTTCAAAGTAAAAACTAAGACCAAACTTTCTCTCTCAAGAATGTCAATTTATTTATTTCGCGTTCCTAAGCAAAATACTGT
>CAYUNA010000937.1:0-2001 GCA_964445895.1 uncultured Saprospiraceae bacterium
TTTTAACTTGTTTGACTCATTTAAATCAAGTCCATGCTGCTGCTGATTTTAAAATTGAAAAAGTGCAATCGGATAAACGATTTTTGAAAAAGCAAAAAAGAGTTAAAAAACTTCAAGAAAAATTAGCAAAAAAAAGCAGTAATTATGGTAGTTTTGACTATAATATCTTGTTGGGAATCAGTTTAGTAATCATCGCATCTGCTATCATAGTCGCGCTTTTTGGCTCTTGGTTTTCACTGCTGCTTTTAGTATTCGCTGGATTATTATTATTAATTGCTATTTCAAACAATTGTCATTGGATTGCTTGGTGGGCATTGATATTCAGTGCTTTGATATTTTATCCCATATTTTTTTCACTCAGAGATTATGATTAAAAAATTGGACAATCATACCGTCTACCATTTACCATTTACCGTCCACCATTTACCGTCCACCGTCTTCCCCCATTAAATCCAACAAACTCTGCACCATCACCTCCATCCCCGTCACCAAAGTTTTCTCTGGTTCTGGATAATAAAATGGAGAATGAAGACCGGGTAAATCCCCTGATTTCATGCGTGCTTCTGGCACCGTTCCGAGCCAATACAGCACCGTTGGAACCTGCTCCGGCGTCTGTCCATAACGAGAAAAATCTTCACCGACCATCAATGGTTCAGCGTCGATAACATTCGTATTCCCTATCGCTTTTTTAGCTGAAGCAACCAGTTTTTCCACCAAGGCAGGATGGTTATAATTGGCAGGTGTAAACTCTTCGGGAATCAGGACTTCGGGCATTTTATCTTTAGGCACGCCAGCCGCAATCGCCGTGCCGCGTGCGATGTCTCGAATGCGTTGATGCACCAATTGGCGCGTTTCTTCTTTGAAGGTTCGGACGGTCAATTTTAAGTGAACATTATCGGGAATGACGTTGTGAATAGTCCCGCCATTAATCGCACCTACCGTCACCACTGCGGCATCTGTTGGCGGTACGCTACGACTCACAATAGTCTGCAATTCCATCACCATCATACTCGCCAAAACGACGGGGTCAATTGACTGATGTGGCGAGGCTCCGTGTGCGCCAACACCATAAATTTTAATGTCAATCATTTCCGTATTAGCCATCGTATAGCCACTACCAAAGCCGACCTGTCCAGCAGGAATCGTAGGCGAACAATGCAAGCCAATCCCGTAATCGGGTACGCCAAATTGCTGATACAGTCCCTTGTCAATCATCATTTTAGCCCCCTTTCCCAATTCCTCTGCGGGCTGCCCAATCAGCATCAAAGTACCACTCCATTTATCGCGAATTTTTCCCATCGCGCGTGCTGTTCCGAGCAGGGTTGTCATGTGCATATCGTGTCCACAAGAGTGCATCGCGCCGACTTGTTGGCCGTTTTTTTCGACAACTTTTTCGCTGGCATAAGGAAGATTCGTTTTTTCGTGCATCGGCAAGGCATCCATGTCAGTACGGTATAAAATCGTTGGGCCGTCTCCATTTTTCAAAATACCTACGATACCATGTCCACCAAAGTTTTCAGTCACTTCAAAACCGGCTTTCCGCAATTCGGTAGCAAGGTCGACAGCCGTTTCTTTTTCGTGAAGCGACAACTCTGGATTTTCGTGTCTTTTTTTATAAAAATCCAATAAATACGGTAGGTCTTCCTGTATTATTTCTTTATCAAAAATGGGGTCTGCTATTTTAAAAAAAGCAGTAGATAGGATAGAAATGAGGAGGATGGTGAGGATTTTGTTCATTACTTTGATGATTTTTATTGGTGAAATTGTGAGCAAGGTTACGAAAAAAATGACTTAAAATGATTGTATTTTGTCAAAATAATTAGGAATACTAAATGCTAAAATGGTCTATCCTCTTCCTCCAGTTACCCATTACCTATTGAGTAAAGGATAATTAGATAAAAAATCAGTTCTCATCAAAAATCAAATGTAACTAAAAATCAAACCTTTACACATCTCATTAAATACACTTCATTTCGCTCTGACTTCCCACTATTATCAATA
>CAYUNA010000938.1:0-1999 GCA_964445895.1 uncultured Saprospiraceae bacterium
GGAATAAGGTGACGGGGGAGATTTGTGGGATTTTTAATGGGTCGAATGCGCCGTTTCGTAGCGAGCATTTTACCGCAGCGGCGATTGCGGAAGATGGGACAAAATGGTTTGGGGCGAGGGATGGATTTTTGTATTCTTTTGATGATTTTGAATGGACGGTGATTGATTCGCTGGAAAGTAAAGTGGTTGATATTAAATTTGATGAAACAGGGACAGTCGTCCCCGAAACCTTCACGATATCTTACACCAACTACTGCGGGAATTTGATTGAAGGAACATATCGCCAATTTCAACAAAACAATGGTGAATTGTGGTCATTTTATCGGGATGCGCATTGTACGGGTAGTTCGACAGGTTGTTCGTGCGCGAAATTTTATCAGCTATTGAGAAAATGGGATGGGGCAGAATGGCAGACGATTTTCATAGGTGAAGAATATGAAACTATCATGACTGATTTTGTGGTAGATGATAATGACGTGGTTTGGATGATAAAAGATTCGTTGTTGATGGAGTATCAGTTTCAAAATAGTGGTTTAGATTTTATAGCTGAGTCAGACCTCGGAATTGGAAAAATGTACCAGGTTCATTTACAAGCAGATGGTTTATTTTGGCTATTTTCTGAGGAAGGCGTTTTCACCTTTGATGGAACTGACTTAACGCCCGCCGGACAAGGTTTGGATGGAAATTTCTCATTTAATTTGAAATTTGACCCAACTGGAGTTCCATACGGTTTTAATCAATCTCAGATTTTTAAATTTGAAAATAATGAATGGCAGTTGTATGAAAATAGCGTCCGTCCAAGTCTGGGCAGGCAATTGACTTATGCTAAAAACGACGACCTGTGGTTTGCGCAATACGAAGGAATGACGCTTTATAATGGTACAAGTTTTGAATATTTCACTTCAGAAAATTCTGTGTTAGTTCTCGGTGAAAATGAAATTGTTCACGCGGATTCACAATCAGGGATTTGGGTGAATAAATTAGATACTGCTGGAAATCATCGTCTTTTTTATTTTGAAAATGCAGATTGGGTAGAAATTGATGCCACCAATAGTAACTTAATTGATTTAGAATTTACAGAAATTACCTCTGATTCATCAGGACGCATTTGGTTTAAATATGCCAATCCAAGTACTGATTCCATCGCGATGTATGATTTTCAAAACTGGGTCAACTTTGCTACTTTAGATGAGTTTAACGCTGCTTTTTATGTGCCTTCAGTTCCCGAAAAATGGGTTTTCTCTAACAGCCACGAAGCTATGCTTTTTGTAGAAAATGGCGATACGACTTTTCATCCGATTGATATTTTCCCCTTTGGAACGACGGATTTGAATCTCGGTTTTTCACTGGTTTCGCAAGACGGTCACGCGTGGGTAGTGCATTATAATCCATTTATTTCGGGGTCTAATCCGAGTGTGTATATGTTTTATTTTAATGGAGAAAATTGGGCTTCAACTGGCGGATGGTATCTACAAACTATAAAATATGCCTTTACACGAGGCAATAAAGCATGGTTTTTAAATGAAGACACCACGCCAACAAATGGAGGCAGTTATGGTTCTGGTCATTATTATGAAGGAGGAAGCCATACAGAAATAGATTATCCTGCTACTTGTGGCGGAACTAATAACTATGGTATCCACATTTTAAATATGATAGAAATTGACGACCACTTTTGGTTATTATGCAATTTGTCAAAGTTTACGATTAACGGTACTTCCTCTTCCTGTTCTTCCAAGTTTTTAATAAAAATGACGGGTGCAGATTTTGTAGTGCAAGACATTACAAATATGGGCGGCATAAGCAAAATCGAAAAAGACCACGCTGATAATATTTACGCATTTCGTTATGACGGATTTTCCAGAAATAAACCCATTTTGCCTATTCTCCAAACGTTCTCTAAACCCAACAACCTTTGCAATTCTGGTCGCACCCTCGCTTGCGTCACCAATGGCGGTCTCCCTCCTTTCAATTACCAATGGAACAACGGCGAAACCAA
>CAYUNA010000939.1:0-1996 GCA_964445895.1 uncultured Saprospiraceae bacterium
GTGTGGCATTCATTTTCACTTTAATTAGCTCTTCTTTCATTTTTTATGAAGATTAGGGAGTTGGTAATAAATAATCTACCCGTTATGGCGAAGTAATTTTTTCATTTAAGAAATTTAAAAAATGCGAGCATAACTGGTTATTTGAGCTTTTTTTAATTTTTTTAAATGGAAAAAGGCTTGTACCGACCTTGTGGAGGTAACGAGTCAGAATGGGTAGATTATTTTTTACCAATTCCCTAACCTGGCAAAGCCAGTACCATACAGCCATTTTAGCATTTTCTTTTTTCCTTGATGAAAAAAGAAACAAAAAAATCAAGGCTTACGATATTTTGGCTAAAATTGATTCCAAAAATGCGTCCGTAACCAAACTCGCTGCGCTCAAACATGGTTACTCCCTTGCATTTTTTCCACCAATTTCTTAACGCCAAAATCTCTAATGCCAACGGGACATCTGAACAATTTCTTGCCACATTTGCGCAAGATTTCACTGGTTAGGTACTAAAGCTCCGTAAAATTTTCCCCTCTCAATTCATCCAATTTCCCCGTTTCCTGTAAAAACTTCGTCCAGTATTTCGATTTATCTTCCTTTTCCATAAACGCCAATATCTCCTCAAATTGTCCAATTATCTTTTCAGAAAGTACATTTTCATTTAGAAATTTTTCAAAAGTAGTGCGCACAGCAGCTTTCTTTTCCATTGGCAATGCTTGAATATTATAATAAAATGGACGTTCTAAAATATTGATATAAAAATCACCTGGCGCAATCATTTTTGCTGTTAAACTTTGCAAATACAGGGCTGGCAAGTGTTCAATATTTAAAATAGAAACCGTCGGCGCGAGTTTGAAATCTAAATGGGGCAAGACTCGAATCTTTTCCCGATTGTCTACAATCGTTGTCCAAACCATCTCTTTTCGGATGTATTCACCCAATTCTTCACTTGCGTCAATGCTCGCCAAAATTTCTACTTTTGGAAACTGCGCCCACAATTCCAACACTTTCCACTGCTTAAATTGTAGCATCGAAAAATTGGTATTGTATCGCAATCGTACCTTGGTCGCTTGATTTTTAATTAACCATTCTAATAACAAATAATGCTCTTCAGTTGCCAACGGTTCGCCACCAGCAAAGTAGATTTCTTGAGCATTTAAAAGTGCTGTGCCCGTTTTTTTTATAAAATCATCAAAGTCTGTGATGTTTTTAATAATGGCTTTTTTGCCCAGATTTGTTCCCAGCATCTTCGCATCTGCAAACCATTTTGAACTCGCCCCATGCCAACAAGTTCGGCAGCGAAAATTACAAACATTAGAAAATCGAATATCAAAATATATCGGTAAATCTACTTGATTGTCAATCACTTGCACATTAGAAAACCGCTCAAAAGTCTCTTGCCGAATACTTTTTCCGCCCGCTGCTTCACGGTGAATGCACTGCGCACAACGCTTGTCTTTTTCGCCTTTTAAAAATTTTTCTCGCAGCTTATTGATGGCTTCGCCTTGCCAAATTTCCGCCAGACTTTCCTCATTGATATTGCCATAAGGGATGTTGGCAACGCAGCAGGCTTTTGCCGTTCCATTATTGGAAACGTGGAAATGAATCCAGGGCATGAGGCAATATGGTTGGTTATTTTTCAATGAGTTTGGTTGACTAAAATTTACAAAAACTGCAAACAAACTGGTGTCATCACCTTCACCTCCAATCCTGTATCTTCCAACTTTCCCGTCTCCTGATTGATTTTAAACGTTACAATACTATCGGAATCCTGATTAGCAACTAAAAGAAATTGTCCATCTTTAGAAATAACAAAATTACGCGGTGTTTTTCCCTTCGTCGATTGGTTGCCTAAAAAAGTAAGTTCGCCAGTCTGCTGATTGATTTGATACATCGCCAAACTATTGTATTCACCGCGATTGCTTCCGTATAAAAATTTTCCATTAGGCGTAATGTGAATATCAGCACAAGACGCGTTTGTTGCCGTCGAATCAGCAAGTGTATTTA
>CAYUNA010000940.1:0-1989 GCA_964445895.1 uncultured Saprospiraceae bacterium
AGTTTATTTTAAACTATCCTTTTTGACCGTTATTGCAAAACTAATAAACTATCATTAGTTTTGCAACTATATTTATTATAGCTTTAAAATCATAAATTTACTTAAAATGGAAATTTCGAAAAAACACGTTATTGAGGCATTCAAATTTAGACATGCAACTAAAGAGTTTGATGCTACTAAAAAATTATCTGACGAGGATATTAACTTCATTTTGCAAACAGCAAATTTGTCACCGAGCTCTTTTGGATTTGAACCTTGGCACTTCGTGGTCGTTCAAGACCAAGAGTTAAGAGAGTTATTAAAACCTGTTGCTTGGGGTGCACCGGTAAAATTGGACACTGCCAGCCATTTTATTTTAGGTTTAACCATGAAAGCTCCAATGACAAAATGGGATTCTGCATATATCATGCGCATGATGAAGGAAGTGAAACAATTTCCTGAGGATGTCGTCGAGATGTATTCTAAATTTTACAGAGAATTTCAAGAGCGGGATTTCGACTTGGATACTGATAAGAAACTATTTGACTGGGCTGCAAAACAATGCTATATTGCTTTAGGAAATATGCTGACCGCAGCGGCATTAGTTGGAATAGATAGTTGCCCAATTGAAGGATTTCATCAGGAAAAAGCGGAGAATTTGCTGAAGGAAAAATTTGATGTGGATACGGATAAGTATGGATTGTCTTACATGGTCGCTTTTGGACATAGAAAAGAAGAGCCACCTCACCCGAAAACAAGAAGAAGCTTAGAGGAAATTGTAACTTGGAAGTAAGAATGCTGCATTCAAAGGGAGTTTGAGAGTTGAAAATTTTAAATTTTTCTCTTCTCAAACTTCTTTTGTTAAACGGTACAAGTACTTATTCCGCTAATTTCTTCAAACAAGCCAATGCTTGCCCACTCACAATACTTTCCTCTGCCTCCGCCATACAATCTGCCAAATTTTGTGTCGGTTTGATACACTGAATCGCCAAACCCGCATTGGCTAAAACGACGTCTTTTTGTGCAGCCGTCGCTTTATTTTCTAAAATATTAAGAAAGATTTTAGCAGCATCTTCTACGCTTTTGCCGCCGTGCAAATCCGTTTGTGCGTAAGTTGGTTTGTTCAAATCAGCGGGCGAATAGAGGCGTTCGTTGAAATGTGTCCGCACTTTAAAATCACTGGTTAGCGAGACTTCATCGTAGCCATCGAGCGCATAGACAACGGCAAATTGTTTCTCATTTTGTTGTAAAATATATTGATACAAACGGCTCAATTCCATGCTAAACGTCCCGAAAAGTTGATACTTCGGTTGGGCAGGATTGGTCAACGGGCCGAGCATATTGAAAAATGTTTTGACCGCCAACGACCGCCGCACTGGACCAACAGCTTTCATCGCTGGATGAAAAAATGGCGCATGGAAAAAGCAAAAATTCGCACGCTCCAATGACCGCATCAGGGTATCGTAATCGTTGGTGAATTTATACCCAAAATGCTGTAAAACATTGCTTGAACCACTGACTGACGATGCACTATTGTTGCCGTGCTTAGTCACAGGATAGCCCGCTCCCGCGACGACAATTGACGAACAAGTAGAAATATTAAACGTATTTTTTCCATCACCGCCCGTGCCGACAATATCAATCGTTTCGCGCTCACCGAGGTCGATTTTTACCCGCAAATCCAGCAGTGCTTCCCGAAATCCCTGTAATTCTTCGACCGTGATATAGCGCATCATAAAGACAGTTAGGAAACTGGATAATTGAGCGTCGGCATATTTTTCTTCGCTGATGTCCACGAGGATGTTGTAGGCTTCTTTTCGGGACAGGGTTTCGTGCTGGTAGAGGCGTTGTAGTATTTTTTTCATTGAAATGAGATATGGGTTATTGCTGATTATAGATGTGTGAAGTGTTTTTGTTTAGTTGAAAATTTGACGCATTTTGACGCTGATTGAACTGATTTTTATGATTTTCGCTGATTTTCTAATAGGTCTAATGACTTATTTTTTATGA
>CAYUNA010000941.1:0-1988 GCA_964445895.1 uncultured Saprospiraceae bacterium
TCGAAAATCTTGCGATTTTCTTGCTTCTCAAAATATAAGGAAACTTACTTCACACAGTATTAATATAAAAAAAAAGAGAAACCTACAATACGGCAATTCTGATATGCAACAGCATAACTGTCGTACTTCGTAATTCTCTCTTATCTTTCCACCCAAAAAAATAAGATTATGAGTATGCAAATAACTGGGCTTGGCCCGTTCGAGCACATCAATGAGAAGAAAGCGAGAATTGTAGCAGGAATAGGACTTTTGGTGCTAATCTTAGCTTTATTATATCCTTTCATGGTTCAGCCTGACCCACCTCCAGGGCAAGCGGGAATTTTGATAAACCTGGGAATTCCTGACGTTGGGCAAGGAGACGAAAATGCCCCTCCACCAGCTGCGGCTGCGGAGGAAGTAGAGGAGGTGGAACCAGTAGAGCAAGAAGAAGTGGAGGAGGAAGAAATTGTAGAAAAAAAGCCGGAGCGCGAAAAAGTACAAGAAGCACCACAAAAAGAAGTCGTAAAAACAGAAGACCCAGCAGCGATTGCTTTACGTAAAAAAAAGGAGCGTGAAGCCAAAGCAAAACAAGATGCCCGTGATAAAGCAGAGCGCGAAGCGAAGTTGAAACAAGCTAAAATTGATGCAGAAAAACGGGCGAAAGCCAAGGCAGCAGCTGAAGCTAAAGCAAAATTAGATGCTGAAAAAGCAGCAGCAGATGCTTTGAAAAACTCTTTAGGTGGTGGTTTTGGTGGTGGCAAAGGCAATACTGGTACTTCGGGTAATGAAGGACAATCGAATGGTGACCCATCGGGGTTGGGCTCAGTTGGAGGCGGTTCTGGTACTGTACAAGGCTTTGGTGACCGGGGTTTTAATGGTCCGGGTGCATTGACTGATAAATCACAATCGACGGGTAAGGTTTATGTAAAAATCTGTGTGGATGCCAACGGAAATGTAATGAGTGCCAAGAAAACATTGAATGGAACGACGGCAACTGACCCAAATTTGCATAAAAAAGCAGAAGCACATGCCATGCGGTATAAATTTTCGAAAAGTAGCAATCCAAAGCAATGCGGAACGATTGTCTATGATTTCAAGTTTAGAGGATAATTAGACTTTATGAATGAGATTTGAGCAAGTTTAAACTTGCGTCTTTCCGCCCGCACTACGATTTTCTTTTGCTCCATCTATAAAAAATAACCCGGTAGTGCGGGCGGACAAAAACAACATTCTATCTGATTTTTAGTACTCAAATTCTGCCTTAAAAGTAGCTATTTCTGGCTTTTTTAAAGGAATATCCCAACGTCCATCATATTCCACTGTTTCTGGAAAATATTTATCACCAACCTTTGTTAATTTCACTCGCATTGTCACATCAAAATCATAGAAAGTAGTGGAAGCTGCCAGTTGATAATTGCGCGCCAAGACTTGAAATGTTTCTTTCTCAAAATAGGTTTCCAGATATTTTATAATTGTTTTTCCCTCTTTTTTATTTTGAAATTCATCTTTCACTTTTGCGGTAAAAACATAACAATCTGCTCCGTTTAAATACGTTTTTGAGCTTATTGAATAATCATAAAATTGGCGCATTTTAGGTTCAAAAATTGCGGTTTTATTACCAATTAGCGGAACATCCGCTTTTTCTCCAGGACTAAAAATGAGCTTTTTTAATTCTGAAATATGTTTCTCGATTCCTGATTTGCCTTCCTGCCAAGTTGCTGCAGTTGGGTCTTCGCAAACCTTTCCTTTGGTAAAAAATACACGGTCGTACAAAGTTGCCGTATAGTAGCGGTATTTCTTTTTTCTTTTAAAATAATTGCCTTTAACTTGTTCGTCAATATTTTGCATTTCGCGACAGCGTCCGTCCGAAGTTTGTTGAGCATAGCTCTGATAACTCGCCTTGATCTTACCTTTTTTATCAAACAATTGGATGTCGTTTTTAAAATTAGCATTGGTGAAACGCAGATTGTGAAATGCTCTAAAAAAAGAATCATCCTCACGCACCAAAT
>CAYUNA010000942.1:0-1987 GCA_964445895.1 uncultured Saprospiraceae bacterium
TTAAGCCTCCCGCTAGCGTTCATCCTGAGCCAGGATCAAACTCTCCATAGTAAAGCTTTTTTGAACTCTTTAAGTATAAATACTCAAAAGCCCGATTTCTTTACCACATCGTGTTTAATTCTGTCAAAGTAAATAAATTACTATCGAAAATTATTAAGTTCTATAAGTGTATAATCTAATATACTATTCTATATTGTCGTTGTGCTGTATGTTGTTGAAAACATACTATATTCTCTCAATGTCAATGAACTTTTTAAAACTAATATAACCTTATAATACAGGTTAGTTAGTCTATTTTTTCTTTTCACTCGAAACACGTATTAGTAATCATTATTACTCGTTTTCCGAAGTGGAACGCAAAGGTAAGTTGATTTTTTATTTCTGCAAAATATTTTAATATTTTTTATTAAAAAAATATCATTTATTTTGCATCAACATTTCTTCAACTATTCAAACGAAATTATTGTTTGCTTGCGTTTAAATGCCAAGGATATTTTAGCGAGCGCAAATGTACGTCAAGTTATTTTCAAAAACAAAATTAATTCAAAACATTTTCTAATTAATTTCACTTAAATTTTGTTCAAGTTAAAATAAAGATACAAAAACAGAATTTAAATCTGTTTTTAATACATTTAATCGCTATGCTTCCAAAGCGGGTGCAAAAGTATAATACTTCCAGTTAATTCGCAAGTCTTTTTCTCTTTTTTTTCAAGAAATATTTTTTTCCCTTAAAATATATCGACGGCTCTGCATAATAGGGTTTTATGGTATAGTTTGTTATTAAAATAATAATTTGAACAAGGTCTCTTTTTCCTTTCATCGCCGGATTTTCTGGCGTTTATCAGAATCATATTTTTAGTAAAAAAAATAGCATTTTATTATCCTTAGACTATATTTTTTTCTGCTTGCCATTTAAACTTGGCTAACTATGTCAGTACGAGGAATTCCCCTCCTATCTTCATCATGAAAAGTCTTATTTTATCACAGTATTCCTATTCGCAAAATATTTTATATAAATATCTGATAAGACTAAAGTATTCGGACACAATTATTCATGCTTTTCCTAAAAAGTTCTATTAATACCATCATAAGGTATGAACTATTACAAAGTGTTATCGTTTAACATCCTAAAGCAAAAAATATTAGTATGATTCAAAAAGTCGACATTTTAGCAATTGGTGTACATCCTGATGACATAGAATTAAGTGCAAGTGGTACCTTACTTAGACATATAGACCAAGGTAAGACTGTCGGAATCCTTGACATGACACGGGGCGAATTGGGAACAAGGGGCTCTGCGGAACTAAGAGACAAGGAAGCTGCTGCCTCCGCATTAATGATGGGCGCAAAATTTCGAGTTAATCTGAGTATGGCTGATGGTTTCTTTACGCATTCAAAAGAAAACTTAATAAAAATTATTGAAGTTATCCGTGCAGCACGTCCTGATATCATTTTACTTAACTCAAAAGATGATCGTCATCCTGACCATGGTCGTTCTGCTAAACTACAAGCAGATGCGTGTTTCTATTCAGGACTAATGAAAATCGAGACTTTTGATAGTAATGGGAATGCTCAAGAGCGTTGGCGTCCGCGGGCATTTTACCATTATGTACAGGACAGAGATTTAACGCCAGATTTTGTTGTAGATATTTCAGAATACATTGAAAAGAAAATTGAATTGATTAAGTGTTTCAAGTCTCAATTTCATGATCCGAATAGTGAGGCTCCAGAAACACCTTTAACAGGTGCTGATTTTTTTGACATTGTCAAATCAAAAAATAAAACATGGGGTAGACCTTCAAATATAGCTTATGCTGAGGGTTTTCAAGTCGCACGCATACCAAGTGTGAAGGATTTATTTAGTTTATTTTAAAATAATCATTATTTTAGCAAGTCCATAAGTGCATGACACTAAGTAAAAGTAATTCAATAACTTTTACTAATCATTCCCTCCAATAGAGTATATTCAATCATCAACCATTTCTCA
>CAYUNA010000943.1:0-1972 GCA_964445895.1 uncultured Saprospiraceae bacterium
TGTGTGCATACCGTAGGTATTTAGGAATGCGAAATAAAATTAGTCAATGGAAGAAGCGACATCAAAAAGTTTAAATAAATACATTAGTGAGACAGGTATCTGTTCGCGGCGGGAAGCCGACCGTCGCATCGAAGCCGGACGGGTGAAAATTAACGGAGTCGTAGCCCGAAAAGGAAATCGGGTAGAAGCGAATGATGTCGTTTTGATGGATGGCAAGCCATTGAAGGCTAAGCCAAAATCTATTTATTTGGCATATCATAAACCTGTCGGCGTGACTTGTACGACGGATAAAAAAGACAAGACAAATATTTTAGATGCCATCAATTATCCTAAGCGAATTTTTCCGATTGGACGGTTAGACAAAGACTCGGAAGGGTTAATTTTTTTGACGAATGATGGCGATATTGTCAATAAAATTTTAAGGGCAGGCAACAATCATGAGAAGGAATATATTGTGACAGTAGATAAACCAATTTCTAATAATTTTATTAAGAAAATGAGCAGCGGTGTTCCGATTTTAGATACCAAAACGCGGCGATGTTTGGTTCGTAAAGAAAGCAAGTATGTGTTTAGAGTTATTTTGACGGAAGGACTGAATCGACAAATTCGACGGATGTGTAAAGCATTAGGCTATAAAGTGATTCGGCTGGTGCGGATTCGAATTATGAATGTTTACTTGGAGGGATTGAAAAAAGGACAATTGCGGGAGTTGACAAAAAGGGAAATGGAGGTTTTACATGGGTTGTTAGCAGATTCTAAAAAGACGGCGGACTAAATTTCAATTAACAATGAGGTTGTATCAAAAAATTTTCTGGTCGAACGTATCCCGAGATATTCTTTTGTAGACGGAGCAAAAACCGTATTTTTTCTTAAAAAAATACGGGTTTTGCTCCGTTCTTTAGAATTTCATTTTTTTTCGTTAAGATAAAAATTGCCTTTTGATACAACCCCATTTCTCCTTGTTAAGTTGTTCTCTACAAACTCCCTTAATCATTTAAAACGTCACCAACGCATCTGCATACGGCAAGCCGCTATAAGCAAAAAACGCGGTTATCAAAACGCAAATCCAAATACCTACAAAGACAAAGACGAACCCTTTTCGGAAGTTTAGCATCTCTGGAAAATCAATTGGCTTACCTTGAAATTTACCACGCGGACGACTTGGGAAAAAGAATGTTTTATACGTCTCAATACAAGCAACGGTAAAACCCAAACTACAACAAGTAATAGCTATAAAATTAGAACTCAAAACTGCTGCTGTCAATGCAAAGAAGTAGGCAACTCCAGGACTACGGAAAAATTTAAAGGTTTCAAATCCTTCCAGCGGTGCATCTTTCCAAGCCCCTCCAAAAGCAGAAATCCAACCACCAACACTTAACACCAAAAGGATTAACCAAGGGCTCCAGGTCAATGTACCTTCGTGCCAAGCACCGTAAAATTTCACTAAACCATAACCTACTGCTACGATTCCACCGACGTAGAAAAATGCCGCAATCAATCGGTCACGTTTGCTTTCTACTACCTTACCTAAGACGTGCAATTGCATTGGAATAAAGTATTTAGACTGGTCTTCTGTTCGTAAGAAGGTTTTCCAGATTTCGACTGTACCGCGCTCTGCCGCATAAACCGAACCCCATAAAAGTAGCATATCGTGCGCACTGAATCCGCCAGCTTCTGTCCATACTTCTAATGGATGGTGCGTTTGTTGAAAAATCCAGTATACTACTGGTCCATAAATCAATCCAACGATGGTACTTCGGAAGTATTTTGGCCAAGTAAATCCTTCGTGTGGTGAGTCTTTATACATCCCCCAGGTCGAAGTGTGTAAGCCTGCGAGGAGGCCAACTATCATTGTTGTTAAAATTTCCATTATTGATAAGTTATAAGTGTGTTCAATAAATTTTTGGGGCGCAAAGGTAGTTCTTTCGATAGTTATTGCGATAAAAATTTAAAAAAATGTGCTTTTGAATAA
>CAYUNA010000944.1:0-1968 GCA_964445895.1 uncultured Saprospiraceae bacterium
TTGAGTAAGGGAGTTGGTAATAAATAACCTACCCGTTATGGCGAAGTAATTTTTTTATTTAAGAAATTTAAAAAATGCGAGCATAACTGGTTATTTGAGCCTTTTTTAAGTTTTTTAAATGGAAAAAGGCTTGTACCGACCTTGTGGAGGTAACGAGTCAGAATGGGTAGATTATTTTTTACCAATTCCCTAACGACAAAAGAATAACCTAAAATTAAGGCGTTGGATATTTGTAGTTTATGTTTAGTCAATACGCTATTCTAAAAACCTATGGTATGCACACATCTCGACCTAGTCATTAATTTGATAATTTTACAAATACAATCCAGTTCTTTAACTTTTTTCTATCCGCCCGCACCACGAATTTCTTTTTTTCAGACGGACAAAAAATAGAAAATGAACAAAATTGTATCTGATTTTGAATTAAGATAATTTGTGTGCATACCGTAGATTCAAAAAAAAACAGTTACTTATCCCTTCTTAATTTCCTCCCAGGTTTTAAACAAAACTGCCTGCGATGGTCTATCTTCAGGAATCTCTCGCAAAGGTTCGCAAGGCTTTAAACTTTCGTATAAATCGGCAGGCAATTGCTGATACAAGGCTGTTCCTTTCGTCTTCCAAGCCAACATTTCATCGCTCACTTCCTTAATTATTTTGGCGGGATTACCAACGACCAAACTCCGTTTTGGAATGTGCATTTTAGCTTTTATAAAACACAATGCCCCAATGATACACTCGTCCTCAATCACAACCTCGTCCATCACGACGGCATTCATTCCAACCAGTACGTTACGCCCAATCGTTGCGCCGTGAATAATCGCACCATGACCGATATGCGCACCTTGCCGTAGCGTCATCGTCACGCCTGGAAACATGTGTACCGTGCAGTTTTCTTGAACATTGCACCCATCTTCAATCACAATACCGCCCCAATCGCCACGTATCGCTGCCCCCGGTCCGATATATACATTTTTACCAATGATGACATTGCCCGTAACGGCTGCTTGAGGATGAACAAACGAAGATTCGTGGATGACGGGTTTGAAGCCTTTGAATTCGTAAATCATGAGTTTTAAGTAGATTTTTTGAAATTAGAACAGGGAAAAACATTTAAATGCCGCGTAGTATCTGGACATATTCTTTTTTAGACAGAGCAAAAACTATTATTCCATTACCCCACTCCTTTTCTTTTTATAATAATTCACTCCTGCGCCATAGACCCAACCTTCCTTACCTTTTTTCGTCCTCACTTTTACCCAGGGTTCTTTCGCGACCTCATAGCCCAGATTAATTTCGTACAAAGAATCCGTCACTTCTTCCATAAAATAGACTTTAGAAAACAACGGCAATTGTGCAATGACCTCAGCCTTCAGTTCAGGACTTCGGCGCATTTTCAAATTGTTAATAGTAATGTATAAGCTCGTGTACTCACTCAACACAGTACGCGGTGGTGCAGCTATGGGGGCTGTAGTCGTGAGAGTATCAGCAGCTACAGGGGCAGCAGTTGCAACGGTATCTATAGAAGCCTCCGTATTGGCTGTCACAGATTCTTCCTCGTCTTCATGCACTACGCGGCTACTACATTTTGGTATTGTCCAAGCCAAAAAGCTGATAAAAAATATACCGATAATTAACAGTTCCACTTTAGGTAATAAACCTTTCTTTTTTGTGGCCATGACTGAGTTGTTTTTTTAATTAATTTCCAAATATAGAATTTTCTTTTAAAATACAATACCAAAACCGAACGAAGGCAGAGATTAATTGCGGATGCTTGCTACCCAATAAGTGCCTCGTAGTAATATTAAAAATAGATTATTGCTCACTTAACACAATATTAATACTTTTCAAATCACATATATAATTAAATTTGCGTTTTATTTTTTAGAAACTGTCTTAAAACAGCTTCTAAAAAAAATCCAAAGAAAATTACTCTACACAGTACCTATTTTAAAAATGAGTAAAAATCCT
>CAYUNA010000945.1:0-1965 GCA_964445895.1 uncultured Saprospiraceae bacterium
TTATTTATAAATCGAACCAGTAGGTGCTTTACAGTGCACTTAATCTACAGCGTACAATACTATATCTCTTCTGTTAAAATTTCCACACGTTCCCATTTTCTTACCGAATTTATCAAAAATACGGTCTCCATCTTTTCCAGTTCTTTTTTCAAAATAACGCGTTCCTGAATGGCTTCTTTTTCTAATAAATGTTGTCGAAAAACGCCATTCAATAAGCCACATTTTACCGGTGGCGTCCAATAATTTATTCCATCAAAAACAACGACATTGCCGTAGCAAGATTCAGTAACTTCTCCACGTTCGTTCCATAAAATCACATCTTTTGCATTTGGAAACTGTTGTAAATTTTGCGTATAAATACCTCGATTGGTTGTTTTGTGAAAAAGAAATACATTGGAAGAATCAACAGGAGCAGCCGCAATTTGAACGGGTTTTCGTTCTGGCAGTTGTTTATTTTCTAAAGCATAATTTTCTATGACAAAGACTCCGTTTTTCTCAACCAGTAATCGCACTTTTTGTGCTGTTTTATCAAAATGACTTGCTCTTTTTAACAATGCTTTTTCAATATTTGCTAAATCAATTTCATAATCAAAATAAGCCGCCGCATCCGCCAATCTTTCCAAGTGTTTATCCAATAAAAACCAGCTGTCCTTTGGTGACCAAAGCAACGTTTCTAATAGTTTAAATGATTGACTATCAATAGATTGTTTTAATATTTTTGTTTTTAGAATACACTCTTCATATTCCTTTTCTGTTTCTGATTTTATGGTAATTCCGCCCCCTGTTCCATATTCAATCAACCCGTTTTTTTTATCAAAAAGTGCCGTCCGAATCGCTACATTAAACTGCATATTACCGTTGGGTTCAATAAAGCCAATCGTCCCCGTATAAATGCGACGAGGCGTGGTTTCTAACGCTGAAATAATGCGCATTGTACTCGCTTTAGGCGCACCCGTAATCGACGCGCACGGAAATAATGCAGTCATAATTTCCGAAACGGAGGCCGTCGTTTTGCCTTCCACCCGACTGGTCATTTGCCAAACGGTTGGATACTTTTCGATGTCAAAAAGTTTGGGTGTTTTTACCGTTCCAATTTCTGCTATTTTTGATAAATCATTGCGAATCATGTCTACAATCATCACGTTTTCCGAACGGTCTTTTTGAGAGTGGTACAAATGTTTCTTTAAAAATTCATCCTCTCTATTTGTGCGACCACGCGAAGCGGTCCCTTTCATCGGCGAGGAGGTGATTTTATTATTTTTTACCTTAAAAAACAGCTCTGGAGAAGCGGAACAAATGCTGAAATTTTCGATGTCGATGTATGCACCAAAAGGGGCAGATTGACCGATGTTTTGAAAAAGGGAAAAGGCATTGGCGGCTTGTTTGCCCCCAGCCCTTGAAGGGGAGTTTGATTCGAGGTTAGGGATGTATTTCTGCTTTTTAGGGAAAATATATTCAGTAGATTTGGATAATTTGTCATTTACCGTGAGTCGCTCCCCTTTAGGGGCGGGGGGGCGCACCATCGCATACTGCCGCATCGTAAAATTCACTTGATAAGTATCTCCAATTTTGATATAATGCCGCACTTTTTTCAA
The DNA here is from genome assembly GCA_964445895.1 of uncultured Saprospiraceae bacterium. GTDB lineage: Bacteria > Bacteroidota > Bacteroidia > Chitinophagales > Saprospiraceae > CAYUNA01. Next base: position 1,596 of record CAYUNA010000945.1, read on the forward strand.
AGCATCCACATAATTTTCCTTAGAAATAGACGATGACCAGTTTAAATCAAGTTCGGAACGATAAGCGTTTTTATTAAAATTAAAAACAGTCGGCTTTTCATACAAACCAAACCAGATTAACGGAAAATCATCGCCATCTTTAGTCTTCAACGCATCATCAAATGCCGCTGAAGCTTCATAGCTAATGAAGCCCGCCGCATAGTATTGGTGCTCCGCAATTAACGATTCTAACTGTCGTAAAATGGGCAATACTTCCGATAATTTCGTCGTCGTTAGCACTTGTTTTGGCGAACCAAATTCCAGCCACTGTTGCGTGTCGTAATCTCGAAGTATGATATTATTGGTCATGAAAAATTGTTATACACCCATA
>CAYUNA010000946.1:0-1964 GCA_964445895.1 uncultured Saprospiraceae bacterium
GTCTATGAAAAAACTCCCGCCTCTCCCCAAAGATAGCCCATATTTTCACATACCTACAATCTAAGGCAAGAAAAAAAAACAATTTTATTTTACACAAAAGTGAGTTTTTAGAAAAAACAAGCCCTAAATCTGTAAAAAAACGGCAAATAAGGGCTTCCAACCATTCAATCAAGCCTTTTAGCCCAAAAATGGACATACTTCGCCGCAGATTGTAGCAAGCTAAAACGAAAACCATCGAAAAGAAGGTAAGTTGGTTCTGTGAACCGCCGTGTACGAGAACCGTACGCACGGTGGTGTGAGAGGGCTGCGGTGGGTCATTTGGGCTCACCGTTCCCTACTCGATTGGGTGCTGTCTTCTTTATTTTTATTTTTTCTTTGCTCCAAGTCATCACTTTAAATTGACTGTATCCTTTCGTAATTTTTATCTTACCGCTTGTCGGATACCATTCTTCTGATAAATCTGAGCCACTATTTCTTAGTGCTATTTCAGGGATGACCATTTCTATTAATGTATCTGTCCTGCTCAAAATATGGCTTGAAGGAACTCTTCTATATCTGTAATGACCACTCTTTGCCTTTGCATAAATTGAAACTTCAGAATTCCGCATAAAATTCTTTCCTCTTAATTGCACGGTGTCGTTTGGTTGAAATGTTTTGTTTGGATATATGTCTATAATTGTTGCTGGCATTAAATCCTTTGCTTGGTAATATTGAATTTCGTCAGTTGCAGTATATTCAAACGGAAGAATTTCTCCTCGTTCATAATCATATTGTAAATTAGCAGTATCAATTCCAATCAATTTTAGGTTAATTGGTTCTTCTTCAACTATTGGAGCAAAATAGAGTGTGGCAGAATAAATTCCTTTTTCTTGTGGTAATAACTGTAAACAACTATCAATTCCTCCTGTATTCTTCCATTCTATTTTAAATCTATTGGAAGCAATATCCTTCAAGGTTACTTCAAAATGCTCTGGAACTGCATTATGTCTTGAGGAATTTCCAATTTGATAGTTTCTTGGGATTTCATAAATTAATTTTTCTTGGGAAACTATGCTATCTCCAAATGCTTTTGTATCGTATTCGATTATCAATTCCCCATTGTCGAAATAAGAAACAGAATTCGTACTTGCCATGTGAACGTGGAAACCAATGAAATCTCCTTTTTTTGTCTCTTGAACTGGTGTTAATTTATAAACCATTCCTTTTTTTCGATTTGGCAGCAACAGCTTGTTTTTTGTTGAATATTTTATTGCCACTTCATCAAATGTCTGCGGAAGGAATATATTTTCTCTTTTTCTTCCCGATTCCGATTCTAATTTTTGGTAAACTTCCTTTTCGATATTAATCCTGTCATAACCATAATAAGATTTTGGGAAAATTGTCTTGACTTCACCTGCTCCTGAATACAACTTAAAAGGTGTCAGCCCAATTAGTTCTTTCCTGTACTTCTCTTTTTCATGGTCTTTCACTCTGAAAATGGCAGTTGAATTTTTGGGAGGTAGCGATATTTGTCCATGAGATAAACTTACCCACATATCTCCAAGTGACCCACCCATAACAAAAACCTCAATTACCCTTTCATCAAGATTACCCTTAAAAACTCTATTGACCTCGACCACGCAAGAACTGAAAATTGTATTTTGATAAAACCCTCTATCTGATGCAATTACGGTTCCTTCAAAGATTATTGTTCTATCTTCTTTTTGGTTGAATCTTATCTCAGGCTTTTCCTTTTCTTCGATTTTCGGAATAATTACTTTTTCATTAGAAATTTTTCTTCCGCAGCTTAAAAAAAAAATCAAGCCGATTATCAAGATGTATTTCCATAGTGATTTCATTTTTTATTTTTTCTTATAGCACCCAACGGTCTCGCATCTGTGTCGGTCGCCCTTTTTGGGGCGACTGAACATAGATGCAATGTGTGTGCCCAGAATGGGCACCTTTATGAGTAGCGAAGCTACGAA
>CAYUNA010000947.1:0-1964 GCA_964445895.1 uncultured Saprospiraceae bacterium
TCACAATTAAAAAAACTTACTTTACACGATAGTAACCAATTCATGACAAAAAACAGCAACATGACTTTACAAATAAAAAACCTGGCTCAATACCAAGAAATTTATAAAAATAGTGTTGAAAATCCTGAAGCATTTTGGGCTTCTCAAGCCGAGACATTTACTTGGAAAAAGGTATGGGATGAAGTATTAGATTGGGATTTTAGAAAACCAGATGTCAAATGGTTTAAAGGTGGAAAACTCAATATTACCGAAAATTGTTTAGACCGACATTTAGAAAAAAGAGGTGACCAAGTTGCGATTCTTTGGGAACCTAATGACCCAAATCAGCCACACAAATCGTTTACTTACAAAGAATTACATGCAGAAGTTTGTAAAACAGCCAACGCGCTAAAAGCAAATGGCGTGAAGAAAGGCGACCGCATTTGCTTTTATATGCCGATGGTACCAGAATTGGCAATTGGCGTATTGGCTTGTGCACGAATAGGTGCGATTCACTCTGTTGTGTTTGCTGGTTTTTCGGCATCAGCATTAGCAGACAGAATTAAGGACGCAACCTGCAAAATGGTCATTTGTTCTGATTTTAACAATCGAGGAAATAAACACATTCCCGTCAAACAAGTCGTTGATGATGCTTTGGCGATGGGATGTGATAGCATCGAAACGGTCTTAGTTCATAAAAATACGGGCGGTGACGTTAGCTGGAATCCTGCTGTTGATAAATGGTGGCACGAAGAAGTAAGTCCACAACTTCCCAATTGTCCTGCGGAGGCGATGGATAGCGAAGATATGCTGTTTATTTTGTATACCTCTGGCTCGACAGGTAAGCCCAAAGGCGTGGTGCATACCTGCGGTGGCTACATGGTTTATGCTTGTTTTAGCTTCAAAAATGTGTTTCAATATCAAGAAGGTGATGTCTATTGGTGTACGGCGGATATTGGTTGGATAACAGGGCATTCGTATATTGTTTACGGTCCATTGTTGGCCGGTGCGACGACGATGATGTTTGAGGGAGTACCGACATTTCCAGATGCGGGGCGTTTTTGGGAGATTTGCGAAAAGCACAAGGTCAATCAATTTTATACAGCACCTACTGCGATTCGGGCGTTGATGGCGAAGGGCGATGAGTATGTTGAAAAATATGATTTGAGTACATTGAAAGTCATCGGTTCGGTCGGTGAACCCATCAATGAAGAGGCCTGGCATTGGTATAACAAAAAAGTTGGAAAGGAAAGATGTCCAATTGTTGATACCTGGTGGCAGACCGAGACGGGCGGGATTTTAATCACACCTTTGCCGGGTATTACAGACACTAAACCTTGTTATGCTTCTTATCCAATGCCTGGCGTACAACCGATTTTGGTGGATGTGGAGGGGAATGAAATAACAGGTAATGGTGTGGAAGGATTACTTTGTATAAAATTTCCGTGGCCGTCTATTTTACGAACGACTTATGGTGACCATGAGCGTTGTCAACAGGTTTATTTTTCCATGTTTGAGGATAAATATTTTACAGGCGACGGCGCGCGACGAGACGAAGAAGGGCGCTATCGGATTATTGGTCGGGTGGATGATGTCATCAATGTTTCGGGACACCGAATGGGGACTGCCGAAGTTGAAAACGCCATCAACGAGCATCCAAATGTCGTCGAAAGTGCAGTCGTCGGTTATCCGCATGACATCAAAGGACAGGGCATTTACGCCTATATCATTCCGCAAAAGGAAGTGACAGATGAGGCGGCTTTCGCCAAAGAGGTGAAAGATGTAGTAACGAAATTTATTGGGCCAATTGCAAAGCCAGATTTGATTCAGGTAGTGCCAGGTTTGCCTAAAACACGGTCAGGGAAGATTATGCGGCGGATATTGCGAAAAATTGCGTCGGGAGATGTTGGGAATTTAGGAGATGTTTCGACATTACTGAATCCAGAAGTGGTGGAAGCGGTGAAGGACGGAGCGAAGGCTTAGTA
>CAYUNA010000948.1:0-1964 GCA_964445895.1 uncultured Saprospiraceae bacterium
GAAAAAATCTCTCTGTCAAAATTATCCACATAAATAGTGTCATGTACTTAGTAATTATTTGAAGTCAAATATTTTTATAAGGATTGTTCAAAAAAATAAGTTGTAAACATTCTTTAAACAATCCCTAAGCAGCTAATATTCTAACTCAACTTTCCCTCCAATTCACTCAATCGCTCGTTGATACTCTCCACCTCTGCTTCCAATCCACCAATTTTCTGCTGCTCTATTTCTAACATCGCATCAAATTTTTCAAAATTATCGTCAATCTTCTTCTTAATATTCGTCACATACCGATTCAACTTTTGCGACACTTCCGTTTCCATCAACTCCCTACCCTTCCCAATTTCAGTCCGAAAACCCTGCATCACTTTTTTCTTTTGAGACGTAGAAGCAATGCCCGCAAACAACAATCCAATCGTCGTCAAAACGCCTCCTGTAATGTCAAAAACCGCACCTTGCGTCACTGTAGCAATGATAGCTCCGACTGCTGCAATTCCACTTCCGGCAATCACATTTTGTGTGATGGGCTGGCTTTCACTAAATAACGACGCATCCTTGAAATTTTCAGTATGGGTCATAAAATCGGTGAATTCCGCTTGCAAATCTCGCATTACATTCGCTCGTCGTTCCGCAATATCCGCAAAAATCGCATGGTCATCTTTCAGTATCGTTTGGCTATTTTGAATTTTCAAATCAATCATCTTCGCCATCTGCTGAATGCTATCCGCAAGGTCAGTGATACCCAATTGTAGCTTACTTTGTAGCTCCAATTTTAAATCTTTTTCCATTTCCACAGGCAAACCTTCCAGCCAATCTTTTGTACTTGCTTTTTTGCTAAAAATCGAAGAAAATGAGCGCTTTATCATCGAGAAAACAGACAAACCGCTGTTCAATTCATCCTCTTTTTGTTTCGTAATCCGGTCATAACCATTTAGCAGGTTTTCCACCAATACGCTGACCTGATATTTTGACTTATCTTCCTGAGCAATAAGGGTTTCGGTCACTTCTTTTCTAAAACTCACATCCGCATCATACTGTCGCTTTCGCAAATTAACACCTTGTGTAATGCGCTCGGAAATATTTTGTGAAGTTGATACATTGTTCTGCAACTTCAACACTGGAGCTTTCCCGCCCGTAATGTTCTCACGAATGTATTCACGCACCGGCAGATAACCACTTTCGGTTTCCAATCCCTCCATTTCTTGCTTCGCCGATACTGCAAAAACAGTTGGGTCAGTGATGCCTTTTTTCGCCGCATATTCCTTCACTCCATTGATATTTACGGCCAAATCAGACTCATTCATTAAGTCTTTTTGTTGCAAAATAAAAACGATTTTCTTCCGCCAGTCTGAGTGAATAAAATCAAAAAAGTCCCATGCGGACTGTCGATACGGATTCTTCGCTTCAAATACAAATACTATCAAATCCGACGCTGGCACAAATCGCTCTGTAATTTCCTGATGATGCTCCACTATGGCATTCGTCCCGGGCGTATCGACAATTGCGATTTCTTTTAAAATTTCGACGGGTTGCAATATCTTTTTCAAATAGGGATTCAGCGTAATCACTTCCTCTTTTTCACCATAAATCACCTGCTGAATCGTATCTGTCATTGGCTGTGGCGCGACCTTGCAAATCTCCTTTCCAGTTGACAATAGCGCATTGATAAAACTACTTTTTCCAGCCTTAACCTCTCCCACGATGACAAACATAAATGGTTCTTTGATGCGCCCCCGTAGGTCACTCACCGTGTTTTTTAGTTCTGTATGCCCTATTTCGATGGTTAAATCATGCAAATCTTTGACTATTTCATCAATTTGCAACCGATAAGTTTGTAAATCGTGGTTTAATATTTTATTCATAACTATGTTTAATTAGGAACAATAAATGAATTTATAGCTCCTTAGGATTAGTACAGTGTAACAAAAGTTTCTTTGGTTTTTAAGGAGGGAGAAAATTGCAAA
>CAYUNA010000949.1:0-1962 GCA_964445895.1 uncultured Saprospiraceae bacterium
TCTACAGACGGAGAGTTTACATATAGTGTTGGGCTAATATTACCTCATAAGTATAGGATGTTACAAAATTATCCAAAACCTTTAAAAATACAAGGGGAAGTAGGAGTCTTGATGTTACTTTTTGAAAAAGAGCGTTCATTTTACAGGGCTTTAAATAATCAATTATCACTATTTTTATTAGAAAATGATGAATTAAACGTAAATTACTTTTCATTAAAAAATACAAGTAAATACCAATTACCAGGAATGATTTTGAATGGAGAGAACAAATGTATAGAAAAGATACTCAATTATAATTATGTAAAGAATCACAACATTCACAAGATTAATTATTTTCTTGAAAGGAGTCAATTAAGTACATGACTCTATTTATCTGGATATTTTGACAGGATGTTTTTCCGCTATTTTCCTCTTAAAAATAGTTCCATGATGCAGACCATGCAACGATTTTTAAAAGAAAACTATCGAAAAAATCTCTCTGTCAAAATTATCCACATAAATAGTGTCATGTACTTATCTTTAATTGATTATTTCTTTGGCCTTCTTGATGAAATATTTGTAGAATATCCGGATTATCAAAAAATAATACCAGAAAAATCTAATTTTAATATTTTAAAATATAACGATGCGAAATGGCATCAATACAGAGTTAAACATCCTTACAAGTTTTATATTTATTGTAAATTTCTTGAATTAAAGCGATTTTATAAGCAGTTTGCAAAATCAAAAAATACATGGATTTTCATTAGTTGGGATTCTGGTTTATGAATGAGGGGGCTAAATAGTTTCATTTTTTTTACATTCTTCACATTAGAAACCCTTTTCCAAAAACAGATTTAAACGAAAAAACGATGGCTATCGAACAATATCAAAAAGATTTAGAAAATCTATCCAACAAAATTGAAAACCTTGTCAATAAAGCCAAAAAGAGCATTAAAAAGAGTATCAACAACTCCATTTTATTGACTTATTGGGAAGTAGGAAAAATAATTATCGAAAAGGAAAAAGAAAAAAATATTGATGAAACTTCAAGCAGACAATTAATTTTAGCCTTGTCTAAAAAATTATCCTTCCAATTGGGAAAAGGGTTTAATAGAAGTAATCTCACTTATATGAGGCTTTTTTATACTCACTACCCAACTGGTGTGACACTGTCACACCAACTTAGTTGGTCGCATTATATCGAGCTTTTAAAAATTGATAATGATTTAGAAAGGAATTTTTATCAAAATCAGTCAACTATTGAAAAATGGTCTGTCCGAGAACTTCGCCGTCAGCGCAATAGCCCACTGTTTCAACGATTAGCTTTGAGTAAAGATAAATTTGGCATATTAGAATTGGCGCGAACAGGGCAAGTTTTTGAAAAGGAAATTGACATTATTAAAGACCCGTATGTTTTAGAGTTTTTAAATTTACCAGAAGAAGAAAAGTATTCAGAAAAAGAATTGGAAAAAAGAATTTTGGATAATCTACAAGCATTTCTATTGGAAATGGGAAAAGGTTTTGCATTCATTGCTAGCCAATATAGAATAACGCTCAACAATATTCACTATCACGTTGATTTGGTATTTTACCATAGAATTCTAAAGTGTTTTGTTCTGATTGATTTAAAAATTGGGGAAGCAAGGCATCAGGATGTAGGACAAATGAATATGTATTTAAATTATTTCAAAGACGAGGAGAATGTTTCAGATGACAATATACCAATCGGAATAATTTTAGTCGCGGCTAAAGACGAGGTTATGGTAGAGTATGCGACTGGAGGATTATCAAATAAAATTTTCGTCTCCAAATATCAAACTTATTTGCCTGATAAAAATATTTTAGAAGAAAGAGTTAGAGAAATTTTAGATGAAACAGAAAATTAATCCTATAATTTTATCACTTTTCTACCATTCATCTAATTCAACCAATCAAAAAAATAAACCACCTTAATGGCACAAAATAGAAAAAGAAACGACA
>CAYUNA010000950.1:0-1961 GCA_964445895.1 uncultured Saprospiraceae bacterium
CAAAAATATTAATATTGAAAAAGCTAATTAAATTTGATTTTACAAACATCAAAGGAGACCTTTTTGGTGGTCTTACCGCAGGTATTGTGGCTTTGCCACTCGCTTTGGCCTTTGGTGTTCAATCTGGTATGGGTGCGTCTGCAGGTATGTATGGCGCATTCATTATCGGCATTTTAGCTGCTTTTTTTGGTGGTACGCCTACGCAGATTAGTGGACCGACAGCACCAATGACGGTGATTAGTACATTATTGGTAGCGACCATTGTTGCAGCAAATGACGGGGACTTCGCAACAGCTACGCCGATTATTTTAACGGTTTTTCTTTTGGCGGGTCTGATGGAAGTGCTTTTTGGAATACTGGGGATTGGAAACTATATAAAGTATATTCCTTACCCGGTCGTTTCTGGTTTTATGTCCGGAATTGGAGTGATTATTTTGATTACTCAAATTTTTCCCCTGTTGGGTTATTCTCCAGCTAAAGATGAAGTTTTGATTGAAAAATTTAAACCAGCAGCGGAAGAAGTCCTAATTAAAAAAATCCTAAAAAGCGAAGTAAAAGAAGGAATTTTGGTTTTGGAAAATTATGAAGAAACCATAAAGCGAGGAAAATTAGTCACGCAGGATGACATTACAAAAGAAGCCAGATTATTGGCAAAAAGTGATGCAAGTGGCGTATTGGGTTCTTTAAAATATTTGCCAAGAGCCATAAAAAACATCAACTGGAAGGAGTTCTGGTTAGCCATACTTTCCATTTTTATCATTTATGGGTTCAAACGAATTACGACCAAAATCCCGAGTGCTCTGATTGCCTTAGTTGTCGTTACGGCAATTGTAATGGGAATGGGTTGGGCTGATGTCCGAACCATCCGAAGTATTGAAGAAATTCCTGCGGGTTTCCCTCCATTTCAATCCGCTATCTTCACCAATTTTAGTTTGCCAAATATACTTCCCTATCTTGGTGTAATATTTACTTTAGCGTTATTGGGAGCTATTGATTCGTTGCTAACTTCGGTCGTTGCAGACAACCTCACGAAAACCAAACACGATAGCAATCAAGAGTTAATCGGTCAAGGAATTGGCAACTCGGTGGCAGCACTTTTTGGAGGTATTCCAGGAGCAGGTGCAACTATCCGAACGGTTGTGAATATCAATGCAGGTGGTAAAACACGTATTTCAGGAATTGTCGCAGGCGTGTTGCTATTGCTTATTTTGTTGGTTTTAGGACCAATCGCATCCAGCATTCCACTACCGGTGTTAGCGGGTATTTTGATTACGGTCGGTATCGGTGTCATGGATTATAAAGGATTGAAAGCAATACCCAAAATGCCAAAAGGTGACGTTTTTGTAATGCTGCTGGTATTGTTCCTGACGGTATTTTTAGACCTCATTCAAGCGGTAGGTATTGGAGTTGTCATTTCTGCTTTAATCTTCATGAAAAAGATGGGCGACGTCACTAATGACCAATCAAAAGTAGTGAACTTAAACGAATCAGAAAACGCAGAAGAAGAATGGTTAGATGAAAAAGATTTTCCAAAGCAATTGCGCGAGGAAGTATTTATTAAGCACTTAAATGGTCCACTGTTCTTTGGATACACCTCTGATTTCCAAAAGATTATGACACAAATACCAACTACCGCCAAATACGTTATTATTCGGATGGGTAGAGTGCCGTATGTTGACCAATCGGGATTATTTGCTTTGGAAGATACGCTAATTGATTTGGTCAAAAAAGATATAAAAATTCTTTTTGTTGGCATTCAAGAACAGCCGCTCTACCGATTAAAAAGTATAGGAATTATTCCAGATTTAGTACCAGAATCGCAGGTGTTTGACAAATTTAAAAATTGTGTACAATGGGTAAAAGCTAATGTAGTTGATGAATATGCAACACCAAAAACTTAGAGCATGTCTAATCTGTTGGTTGAGCATTTTGAGCTGAAAATGTTCACGAAAGAAAATAAA
>CAYUNA010000951.1:0-1955 GCA_964445895.1 uncultured Saprospiraceae bacterium
TAAAATACTTTTTTTCATTAAATTTATAAATCGAGCCCGGTCGCCCTTTCGTTCCAACATTACTTTTCTCTGTCAATTCCTCTAAAATATCCAGTTTTAAAAACTTCTTTTTAAAATTTCGCCGATCAATTGGTTTATTATATAAAGTCTGGTATAAATGATGTAAATCTGAAAAGGGAAATTTCTCATCCAACAATTCAAAACCAATGGGTTCGTAAGCAATTTTTCCTCGCAAACGAGCGATTGCTTTTTCTAAAATGAGCGCATGATCAAACGCTAAATCAGGCAGCTCCTCTATCAAAAACCACTGTGCATCCTCCGCATCCGTATCGGCAAATAATTCAAAATTGGAAGGGCGCACCAAACCATAATAGGCAATAGAAACCACTCGATTTCGAGGGTCACGACCTGGTTTTCCGAAGGAATATAATTGCTCCAAATAATTGACTTCGATACCCGTCTCTTCTTTCAATTCGCGTTCCACTGCTGCTTCCAACGACTCGTGTTCCTCCACTAATCCACCTGGAATTGCCCATGTTCCCTTGAACGGATTAATTTTTCGTTTGATTAACAACACAGACAATCCTTCTTTTTTGTCATATCCAAAAACAACGGCATCCACAGCTAATCTAATTGTTGGTAAACTCATGTTTTAGTCTTTAGCTAATTAGTCTTTGGCTTTTGGCACGTCTCTAATCAAAGATTAACCAGCATTTTGCGTAAAAAACACAATATTATAAATTTCAACTACAAAAGATGACATTTTATGTCTGTTTTTTTACCTTTACCACGATGAAAGGTAGTAAATCCAAATTTCGATTTCAGTTAGCCGGCTACACTTATAATAAGTCGCTACTTAATGTCAAAACGGCTCTTTTATTGGTCGTTTTGTCAATGTTAATTGGCATTGGGGGCTATATGTTTTTAGAAAATTACACTTTTGTCAATGCTTTTTATATGACAGTCATTACGATTTCGACTGTCGGATTTACGGAAGCGCAACCGTTAAGTGATGCGGGGAAGATTTTTTCCTCTATTTTTATCATTTTCAATATCGGAATTTTCGCGTATAGCATTTCGGTTTTCACCAGTTTTATCATCGAAGGTCAACTGTTTAAAGATATGCACATCAATTTGATAAAAGACAACATTAATCAACTCAAAAATCACATTATTATTTGTGGATATGGTAAACACGGAAAGGAAATTGCGGAAAATTTTCTGCAACACGATATTCCATTTGTTATCATTGAAATGAATGAACAAGAGATTGAAGAAATTCAAAAAAATGAACTAAAACTCCTCTATCTCGAAGATGATGCTACCCACGATGAGGTGTTACAAGAAGCTGGAATTATGCATGCTCGCGGATTGGTTTCTGCCCTTGGTGACGATACCGACAATGTTTTTACGGTACTGACGGCCAGACAGTTAAACCCAAATTTGCAGATTATTAGCCGTGCTCGAGTTCCTAAAACTAAGAAAAAATTGGAGCTTGCTGGGGCCGACCAAGTTATTATGCCAGAGCAAATTGGTGGCTTTTATATGGCAAGCCTGATTAGTCGTCCAGGAGCGATTGAGTTCTTTTCTTTTCTTGCCAATCAACGGATTTCAGAGGTGAATATGCGAGCTATCAATTATGCAGATTTTCCTGAAAAATTGCAAGGCAAAACCATTGCTGAAATGCGCCTTCGGGATGTTACAGGTGCAAATGTTATTGGTTTTCAAAGAGCCGATGGAAGCTATATGGTAAATCCTGCACCTAATGTGGCAGTACAGGAAAGTTGTTGCTTTATTGTCTTGGGAAATAAAGAACAATTGCGGAAGGTGGATGAGTTTTTGGAAGGTTAAGAGTTGCTTTAAATTTATTTCTGATGTTGCGTACTATTTTTATTGGAGATGAAAAATTACAATTTTCTTCCTTCTGGTAAGTCAAAAAAAACGTTTGTTACAGC
>CAYUNA010000952.1:0-1945 GCA_964445895.1 uncultured Saprospiraceae bacterium
TATAAAAAATACTAAAGTGGTGCGTGGATTTATTGAGAACTAAAACATTTCGCGGCGAAATCAACCAGTTGCTTATTTTAAAGAAAAATACACCGGAATTTTTACATTTTTAATACCTTCATCATCTCCCGATTGATGAGTGTCAGCAATAAAGGAATTTATAGCTTTCAATACTTCTCTATCAAATTCCATAGAGATGCTTTTAATAACGTGTGATTCGAGGATTTCGCCAGTTGCAGAAACCATTAATTTGACCCAAACAGTCCCTTCAATTTGATTTTCCAACATAATATCAGGATACTCAACGGTCTCCGATAAGTGACTAGTCAATTGTTTGACGATGGTTAGATTATTGGGTTCAACTTTCGTTTCTACTAAAGTTTTAGTTGGTGTATTTATAATAGAAGCAGTTAAATTTTCTAAAGTGATGGAAGATTGATTGGCGAATGTTTGTGCCGAACTAAAATTAGTAAAAACGAAAGTTATTGCGATAAGGATTGATATTTTCATAACTAAATTTTATTGATTTTAAAACAGATACAGATGTATCGTTTGCTGGAACAAAACTATAGGAACTTTGGGCTGACTTCAATAAGGTTCGGTCGAGTTGTCATTATTACAGGTTGAAATTTCTAAAAATACGGCTCATTTGTAGTTTTACTTTTTGGAAACAACAGCATATTTCAACAACTTTCCTGTTCAAACGTTACTATTAACAGACACCAAAACCATTTTTTCTAACCACTTTAAATACAATCAAAATGAAAGAAAATTGGACGGTCGTATTCTCGGCCAAAGAAGTTTATCAAGTCAAAATCGCGGAGGATATTTTAAAACAAAATGGCATTGAAAGCCATATTTTAAATAAACCCGATTCCGTAATTCCTTCGATTGGTTTAGCAAAATTATATACGCCTAATGAGAAGGCAGCAGCAGCGATTCAAGTATTGAAAGATGCTGATTTAAAAGAATAAATTAAGTATGAATAGTAACGAAAATAAAGCAGTCGCTACCTTTGGTGCAGGCTGTTTTTGGTGTGTAGAAGCCGTTTTTCAAAATCTTAAAGGTGTTGAAAAAGTGGTTTCTGGCTATATGGGTGGGCATGTGGATAATCCATCATATAAAGAAATTTGTACAGGAATGACGGGACATGCAGAGGTGGTTCAAATTCATTTTGATAAAGAAATCATCAATTTTGAAACGCTATGTAAGATATTGTTTACCACTCATGACCCAACGACCCTAAACCGTCAAGGTAACGATAAAGGAACACAATATCGTTCGGCTATATTTTATCACGATGAAGAACAGCGTGTCGTTGCTGAACGCATCAAAAAGGAGTATGCACCGACGCTTTGGGATGACCCGATTGTGACGGAAATTACACCGTTAGATGTGTTTTTTCCAGCAGAAGATTATCATCAGAATTACTATAATGAAAATCCGTCACAGCCGTATTGCATGTTTGTGGTGAATCCGAAAGTGCGGAAGGTAAAGCAGCATTTTGCGGAACTGTTGCGGTAAGCATTAAGAATACAAAAGTCTTTGAGACTTTTGTATTTTTCACAATTGAATATAAAAATCATGGCATACAACAAATTAACTCCCGAAGAAGCTCGCGTTATCTTACACAAGGGGACGGAGTATCCCGGCACGGGGGAGTACAATAAGCACAAAGAACCTGGCACTTACATCTGTCGGCAGTGTGAAAATCCGTTGTACCAATCAGCGGATAAATTTGATAGTGGCTGTGGCTGGCCGAGCTTTGATGATGAGATTGCCGGGGCGGTTAAGCGTGTACCTGATGCAGATGGGCGGCGGGTAGAAATCGTTTGCAATAACTGTGATGGGCACCTGGGGCATGTGTTTACTGGTGAGCGTTTTACGGCGAAGAATACACGGCATTGTGTGAATTCTATTTCGTTGAAGTTTATTCCAGAGGAGA
>CAYUNA010000953.1:0-1943 GCA_964445895.1 uncultured Saprospiraceae bacterium
AATAAAGGTAATCAGGTTTACCGCAATAACTGTTTAACTGAAAGTAGTTTTACCTTTTTTCATGCTTTCAGGAAAACCTGATAGCCTGTACAGATGTGTTTAAATTAGTTAATGCTTGTTCTTTCAATTCTAAAAAGAGGTACGCTCAATTTTATCATTTTCTTAAAAATCCTATTGTAAATTGCTTTGAATCAAAAATATTATTATCACTTATTCCAATAAAATAAGGCTTTCAGGGTTGTTTTGTTGAAATTTACCTGAAAAAAGTTTTACCTTTTTTCAGTTTATAAGGTAAAAAGGTATAATTTTACATCAAAAATAAATGTCATGGATAATCACAATTCTTTATTCAATACCAACCCATTTGAAAAGGCATTTCAGGAATTTGATGAAGATGCTTTTTTTGAAAACCTCCACAATAAAGTCCGCAACAAGCCCTATTTTGAAAAGTATCAAGGCTTTAAAACGACCATCCTTTGGTTGTCTTATTTGTTCAATTTAGCGAGTGCTTTGACTGCCAGTTATGCCATTTTTTGGTTAGTCAATTGGTTGACGGGGATTGCCTTAATCGGGTATTTGGTTGCTGCTACTTTCCTGTTTTTCTTGGAGAAAATTAAGCGGAAAAGCAGCACAGAGTTTTGGCAAGTGTTCTTTTTTCGGAAAGAATTTGCGGCAGGTTGGTTCGGATTATCGGTCTTTTGTTTGTGCTTATCCTTGGCTTCTTCTGGATTTGGCGTGAAGGAGGGGACGGAGCAGCTCTCCCCTGATGCAGCATTGATTGCAACCGATAGTCTTGCCAATGAATACCGAGCAACTGTTGCTAAGTTGGAAGCGGAAAATGTGGTTTTCAAAAAGCAGCGTAATCATGAGGGCATTATTTTTCACCGAACGCAAGCGAGTATAAAAGCCAACAAGAAAATGATTGCGGATTATCAAAGTCGAATATTGGCTTTAGATGAGCAATTGCAGGGCAAAAACGACCAATTGACGGATGCTTATTTGCAAGAAGTTAATTTGACGGCGTGGACATTGGTTTGGCTGACAGCGTTGATGGAGTTGTTGTTTGAAGCCTGTATTGCTTACGTTTGGTATTACTATTTCCGCAGTTATGTGGAGCGAAACAAAGTCAAAAATCAAGCTACTGAAACTATTGAGATTCCTCTTCCAGAAGAAAATCCAATTGATGCAAATGCAGAAATGATGGAATTGATTCAAGCCTTGCAGCACGAAATAAGCGTTTTAAAGGCAACAAAATCATCGAATGGCATATCTGCCCCACTTCCACCAAACTCGACGAATCATGCCGCTGAAAACGCTCAACGACCGACGATTGGTTTCTTTTCTGAAAGTCAAAAGGCAGCAATGGGTTTAAATCAAGTACCAAATCAGCCTGTACAGACCTGTACACAACTGGACAGAGCGATAACCGATGTGGTGGATGATAGATATACCATCGAGCATATTTACACCAAAGGAGGCAAGGAAAAAACGGTGCGTTATACTTTGCAAATGGTCAATTCGAGGGTAGGGCAGTATCAACGGGAATTGGAGGAAGCCATTAAAAAACAAATGGACAAGGAGGTAATTAGCAATAGAAAGCAGTGGTTGGCGTACTGGAAACAAAAGAAAACGGAGCTTTCTCAAAAATTAGAATTGGTTAATGCTTAATTACCTTTTAAACTTTTTTCAGGTTTTCAGTTTTAAAGGCTTAACTTTTTTCAGCTAAAAAGGTTTTCCTGTCTTGAATGATTGGATTGATTCAAAAACTATTTCTTTTTCTTTTCCTCCGTAAAAAATTTGTGCTAAAATGTGATTGTAGGTTGATATTTCAAAAAAACGCAAAATAAGCCGTTTTAAGCATCATAAATTTGGAAAGGGTGTAGTTGGTCGTTTTTATCTCGTTTGTTTAAATTTGATGCCTTAAAACTAAATTACGGGCTATT
>CAYUNA010000954.1:0-1942 GCA_964445895.1 uncultured Saprospiraceae bacterium
TTAGGAATTTTAGTAAGAAAAATTTTCTGGCATGCTGTTTGCCTTATCAGTAACCAGTAAGTTTTTTGGTTAAAAATTGTAAGTTTTTCAAATAGCCCACATATTGTGGGCTTTTTTTTTGCCCCTACAAAAATCTCCTCGCAAGAAAGCCGTATTTTTCAAATTTTCTGAATTATTTTTGCATAACTCAATTTTAAATTCCACTTTTAGGCCGACAAAAGAAATAGTATTTAGCGACAGCAGCATACAACAGCATTCATTCGTTACAATTAAAACCGATAAAGAAAATTACTGATGACTAAACACCAAATATCTACTGGAAAGGTCTTGCTAGCCGAGCCATTTATGCAAGACCCCAACTTTAAACGAGCTGCAATTTTGCTGACAGATTATAGTGAAGAAGGCAGTATCGGTTTCATTCTTAACAAGCAACTGGATATGAATATTGACGCACTGGTAGCTGATTTTCCAGATTTTGAATCCGTTGTTTTTTACGGTGGTCCAGTACATACAGATACCATTCATTATATTCATAATATTGGAGATGTCTTAGAAAAAAGCACTAAAATAGGTGACAATCTCTATTGGGGCGGCGATTTTAAAAAGTTAAAAGTATTGATAGCGACGGGAATTGTAGAACCACACAATATTCGTTTTTATGTAGGTTATTCGGGCTGGTCAGAAGGACAACTGGAAGAGGAATTGGAAAGTGGCTCGTGGGTGGTGGCAGATATGGAAGCTAATTATCTTTTTAAATCCAACCACGAAGAATTATGGTCGCAAATTATGAGCAATAAGGGCAATACTTTTGAAGTTATTTCTCAAATACCTGAACGAATAGATTATAATAATTAGTGAAGGTATATTATATTTACTACGAGGCATTTAATACCTAAGGTATGCACATAAATTACCTTGATTAAAAATCAGATAGAATTTTGTGCATTTGCTATCTTTTGTCCGTCCGCACCACCTGGTTATTTTTTATAGACGGAGCAAAAGCTGGATTTTTATGAAAAATCCAGCTTTTGCTCCGTCTGAAAAAAGAAATTCGTGGTGCGGGCGGATAGAAAAAGGTTAAAGAACCGGATTGTATTTGAAAAATCATCAAATTATTAAGCTGTGTCATAGCACAGAAAAAACAGCTGCTATTCCTTTGTTTCTGTCTTGACCCAAGCCAATCCATCAAAATAGTCTGCTAACCATTTTTCAAAATCCTTCAATTTGTCTGGCGCACCATGTCGGTCACGAACTTGCTTAATCATATCACCTACCCGAAAATCAATAATTGTCGAAGGCAAATCCGCAATCTTTTGACCATCAACCGGATACTCATTGGGCAGATCTAAAAATTCTATATCAAAGAATTTTTGTTTCACCATTTTTACGTCTGCTTCTGATATTTTGGCTTCATACGTACCAACCCGCTCAACGAATTTTTTACCATTATAAACTACTCGTCCATTGTTGTACAACTCTACATTATACATCGGGCATTTACCATAACAAGGCGTTTTCTTGAATTTTACCATCACATAGACTTCTCTGTCAGACTTGGTGGGTTCGGTTGGCGTCTCCCGTTCAGGCTTTGCTTCTACTACAGGTTTTGCTTCTTCGACAGGTTCTGTATTGGTGTTGGTATCGATAGCTTTTTCTGTTACTTTTGGCGTACAAGCCACAAAAATAACGGCAAGAATAACGAGTATAGAAAGGATTGTTAATTTCATGCTTTAAGTTTTTGTTGTGAATATAAGTACTCGGACGTATTTATTAGCGGTTTTTAGAACTATCTTTTTCCGCTATTTTTCCTTTAAAAATCATTCAATAACTACGGCTATTAAAGGATTTTTAAAGAAAAACTAAACTGTCATTTCGACCGAAGTGGAGAAAAAAAATCTTAGTCCTAAAATTCCACGAATAAATACGTCCGAGTACTTAAGGA
>CAYUNA010000955.1:0-1395 GCA_964445895.1 uncultured Saprospiraceae bacterium
CCACTCCTAAAGAATGTGCCGATAGAGATGCACCTTATGTGTTAGATGGATTACTCTACAACGAAAGTGATTTAAAATATGCCAAAAGGGGTAGGCTTACCGCTCGCGATTGGTTGGAGCAAAAAGTGTCTTGCTCTTGCTTAACCATTATTTTAGCTTCTATTATTTATTGGCAAGCCAAAGAAATACATCGAGTATTAATGGAATGTCCGCCTGATTTAGAACTGGATTTGAGTTTATTACAACACATTAGTCCGATTACTTGGGATAATGTTATTTTGTATGGTGAGTATGTTATCAAAAAGGGATGGATTAAAATTTGAAAAGACTTAGCGTAGGTTTTTACATGAATGTTCGTGATACCCTTCATTCGGTAGCGCAAAAATAACCAAGTGAATTATTTTTTACACTATTTTTTAATTTTTGACACAGTTCGTTGAACAAACCCTATCCTAATCGATTTGAAGAAAAATATCATAAACATAAGCACCTAATTAAAGATAAAACCTTAGAATTTGCTCTCTTTACAATTCCTAATTCGGCTATTGAAGTAAATAAAAATAAACATTGTTTTTTTCTAAAAACTAACTCGGGTAAATGCCCTTATTTATTCAAAACTACCTCCCGCAAAACAACTTCCGTTTCCTCCATCATCCAAACCACCCGCCAATGATAAAATTTCAAATTCCCTGCGCAATCAAATAATTCTATAGGTAACGGTACCTCATGTCGCGAATCAGGATGCCAGGGAACGATAAAATTTGTGGTGCATAAGATGGTATCTGAATCTATTGAATCCTCTACTCCATTTTGGTAAATGCTTATACTTTTGATTCCCTGAAAATCTGGAGACAGTGGAATCACCACCATGGTTTGTGTTTCTTGATTAATAGATAGGTGAAATGCACCGTTTTTTTCAGCTTGCCATTCGTAAGAAACACGTCCTTCAGAAAAGATTTGGGTGGTGATGGTTTGTGAAAAAGAAGTCGTACAATGAAAACTGAAGAAAAAGAGAAAAGTAATGAATTTAAGGTAATCGTTTTTCATCGTTAAGTTTTTTGTGGGTCAGGAATCAGGCGAAGAATAGCAGACGATATCGGAGTGATATTTTCCTACTGATTCCTGATTCCCATGTTTAAATAAAAAAATAGTGGTCTTTCGGTCGAGATTACTTTAACTTATCCAAATCGGTAGTTCCATCCGTGCCGTCACTCTGAAGTTAAATGAACCTGGTTCGTAACAATCCCAATATTCGTCGGACATCCAAAGGTTGAGAATGGCACGGTCGCCGTTTTGGTCGCCCTCCCCTGTTTGCTCGAATTCAAAATAGTCGATGCAAGGAAGTGAACCGTCTTCGCTTGGGAATGGCTCGAAAATTAGGTCGCGGGAACAAAG
>CAYUNA010000955.1:1405-1942 GCA_964445895.1 uncultured Saprospiraceae bacterium
ATAATCGGCGTAATTAATTGGATTATGGAAAACACGAAATTGGAAATACTGATTTTCACCAGATGCCTTTACCGTCAAACTCCAATTAGAAGGGTTATCGATGCAGTTGACATGAACAAAGTCATCGGCGGTCGATGCCCAACCTTCATAGACCCATTGGCAGTGATTTATACAGCCGTTGGTGATGGTTGGCTCTGGGTCAAAATCGGGGATGCAGGGCTCGGTATTGGATTGCTGGATGTCAGTTCTACGAATTTTGCCTTCGGTGACGGGTGGCGGTGGATGGGTGATGGAATTTTGGATGACTGATTGTAAGGAATCCATCTCTTTTTGGATAGTGCGGTTGCAACTAAAAATAGCGCATAGCAGCGAAAGGGCTACCATACGGGTAACGATTTTTTTCATAACACAAATTTTAGAACGGCTCACGATTAACGGCGGACGGCTCACGACGGGGCGCGTTCGTTGTCGCAGTGATGCCAGGAAGATACTTTTGTTTTTAGCACCTTCGGTTAAAGAATAGTGCAAGGTAAAAAG
>CAYUNA010000956.1:0-1941 GCA_964445895.1 uncultured Saprospiraceae bacterium
ATGTAGGTTCTTGCTTCTGCTTTCATTTTGGCGGATTTATGAATTTAGCAGCTTTCTCTGCAGCGGCGGCGGCAGCAGCAATTAGTTTGGAATCGCCTTGCAATTTTGTTATCCAGCCTTGCAAATAAGCGGCTTGATTTTGTATCAATTTTGGTACATTAATTTGAGTTTCAAAGCACAAAAATGCGCTGCACATTTCGGCGACCAATTCCTCCCGGCTGTATTCGGCAGAACCAAACGCGGCACATTTTACACTGTCTTTAAATCGGTTCAATCTGGTTTTGTGTCCAGTCCAATGCCCCAACTCGTGAAACAAAGTGCTGTAATATTCTTGGCTATTGTCAAATTGTTCGATTTTCGGCATATTCACCAAGTCTAATGATGGTGAATAGTAGGCTTTAGCTTTGTTCATACATTCCAATTTCAAGTTTTGGCAGCCGTTGACAATTGCTTCGCATTCCTCAATTTTCTCATTATCTTTTCGCTCGATCACGGGCAATTCTTTAAACTCAATTCCCTCGATTTGTGTGGCGTTGAAAACATTGTAATAGCGCAAGAAAGGCACTTTCTTTTTTGCTTCTGATTCGTTTTTAACTCTGTTCCCGTCTGCATCGTAAAAGACCCAGTTCCAAAAAAATACCTGCGTCGCTTTTTCTCCTTTTATTACCTTTCCTCCCATTTTAGAAAGTTGCCTAAAAGTCAAGAAATACGGATTTTCAAAGCAGGACAAAAGGATAAAAAAATTAATGCCTTTGTACGGTCTTTTTGTCTCATAATTCATCGGGCGAATGTTATTGGCAGCCGACCACGGTTTGCGCCAAGGCACCGTACCAGCTTCTAACAATTCGATAATTTTATTGGTAACGATTTGGTAAACAGATATTTTAAGTTTGTTGGATTGCTTATTTTTCATGTGTCTAATTTTTTGCATTTTGAGAAAAGGAACCCAGCCCCAACTCTGAGCAAGTCAGGTAACTGGATTCAAAAAAAACATCGGCTAAAAAATCTTTATGCGGCTTTCGCTACTGTTTTTTTAGTGGCTGGTTTCTTCTTTTCTTCCTTGCCTTCAACGTGGGCAATTAGTTTGTTTTCGCGGTCGGCTTCGGCTGCCAATTCTTTGACCGTCGCGGTTTTACCGTCGCTCCAATTGTTGGAAAGCAGGGTTTCAAAATTGCGGGTATCGTCGCGGTAAATGTGAAAATGCTTGGCCTTAACGTTGGCAACCACTCCCTGTACTACAGCAATTTCCTCAGTTTTCAGTGGCTCAAAATCAAATTCCAAAATGTAATAAACGTTGTTTCGACCTTCCACATTTTTAGTCTTCTTGGTGTAACTAAGCGTCCAAATCACGTCGCATGGGCTGACTTGTTCGTAAAATAATTCCCGAAATTTATTGCGGAAATTATCCAAACTAAAAGAATGAAACATGAAAACGCCAAGGTGTCCCGCTTCATTGATAAAGTAAAACTCGCACCATTTTTTCGACGGATTGCCAAACAATGCACCCTCCAACACCCGTACAGCAACGGGAATCACTCGAAATGGTTTTTCTGGCTCTGTCACCTGCTTTTTGCCGTCCAATTTTAGACAAGCCTCTGACAAGTTCAAATGGTACGAACGTGGCGCACCTTTCATGTATAACGGATTGAGGATAACGCCCTCCGCATCCATTAATTTTTTTACGTTGTGAATCGGTAATAAATTGTTTTTCATAATAATAATTGTTTAATATGTTGTAAAATAAATATTAATGCTTTGGTTTTCTCCGCTACAATCAAAATGACAAGCGAGGGCAAAAGTCCCCTACTCCATCGCCCGACAAAAGGCAATGGGCAGGGACGAAAAACTACGAATGTTAGTAATGCAAGATTTTTGGTTTTTCAAAATCAAATTCCGATATTATACACCTTCACAGGTTGACGTTTTTCCCCGATTTATGAC
>CAYUNA010000957.1:0-1939 GCA_964445895.1 uncultured Saprospiraceae bacterium
ACGAATACAAGCTCCCATTACTTTAAATAACAAACAAGAGATTCTACTCAATACCTAAACTTTATTGAGAATATTTGTTTAGTTTTGTAATCAATTGGAGAAAACGAGTTTTTTTGAATTGAACAAAATCAGCAGCAAAGAGAACAGACATGATAAAATTAGACGTAGTTAACAATCAACCGAATCTATTGGATTGGATGCCAATCACCAAGAAAGAGTTGGATTTACGGGGCTGGGATGAACTGGATGTGGTCATTATTTCGGGTGATTCGTATGTAGACCACCCTGCCTTTGGGTCGGCAGTGATTGGACGGATTTTGGAAAGTGAAGGCTTGCGAGTGGCATTAGTGCCACAACCAAACTGGCAGGATGATTTACGGGATTTTAAAAAATTTGGTGCACCAAAACTGTTCTTTGGCGTGACTTCTGGCTGCATGGATTCAATGGTCAATCATTATACTGCTTCTAAGCGAAAACGGTCAACGGATGCTTACACAGCAGGCGGAACAGCCAATCACCGACCGGATTATGCAACGACTGTTTATACTAAAATACTAAAAAAATTATATCCCGATGTCCCCGTTTTGATTGGTGGCATTGAGGCTTCTCTTCGGCGAGTGACGCACTACGATTATTGGGCGGATAAGTTATTTCCTACAATTTTGGAAGATTCTGGTGCAGATATGTTGGTGTATGGAATGGGTGAAATGCCGCTGCGAGAGTTGGTTCGTTTATTGAAAAGGGGCGTTCCATTTGAGTCGCTAACAACGATTCCGCAGACTTCCGTTTTGCGCCCGATTGAAGATGGTTTACCCAAAAATAAGCGTTGGGAAGACATCGAATTGCATTCTCACGAGCGATGTTTGAAAGATAAGATGGCATTTGCCGCAAATTTTAAACACGTCGAACAGCAATCTAACAAAGTTGATGCAAAGCGGATTATTCAAAAGCTAAAAGATAAAAATTGCATCATCAACCCACCCTACCCGCCGATGACGGAGAACGAAATTGACACTTCGTTTGACCTTCCTTACACGCGAATGCCACACCCCAAATATGCTAAAAGAGGCAGCATTCCAGCGTATGAAATGATTAAATTTTCCATCAACATGCACCGTGGTTGTTTTGGCGGTTGTAGCTTTTGTACGATTTCTGCGCACCAGGGAAAATTCATTGCGAGCCGTTCGGAAGAGTCGATTTTGAAGGAAGTAGAAAAGGTCACAACGATGCCGGATTTTAAAGGCTATATCAGTGATTTAGGCGGGCCATCGGCGAATATGTACAAGATGAAAGGCAAGATTCAGTCGATTTGTGACCGTTGTGTTGCCCCGTCTTGTATTCACCCGGTCATTTGTAGCAATTTGGATACTTCGCACAAGCCCATGACCGAATTATATCGAAAAGTAGATGCCAATCCAAAGGTCAAAAAAGCCTTTGTTGGGTCAGGGATTCGCTACGATTTATTGGTGGATTCTTATAATAAAAATAACGATGGCAGCTTGGATGAGTACATGGAACAAGTAGTCACCCGGCACGTTTGTGGTCGTTTGAAAGTTGCGCCAGAACATACTTCAGATGCAACTTTGAAAATGATGCGGAAGCCGAGTTTTAAGCATTTCCATGAGTTTAAAAAGAAGTACGAATATTTCAATAAAAAGAATGACCTTAATCAGCCGTTAATCCCTTATTTTATCAGCAGTCACCCTGCGAGTACAGAGGAGGAAATGGCGAATTTGGCAGCAGAAACCAAGGACATGGGCTTTCGTTTAGAACAGGTACAAGACTTCACGCCTACCCCCATGACGGTAGCGACGGTGGCTTATTATACAGGAGTGCATCCTTATACTTTGAAGCCTGTTTATACCGCAAAATCAAAGACGGATAAGAAAAATCAGCACCTGTTTTTCTTTTGGCACAAGCGCGAAAATCATCAGGAAAT
>CAYUNA010000958.1:0-1938 GCA_964445895.1 uncultured Saprospiraceae bacterium
ATCAATCACACCAATAATAAACACCGCACTATTCTCCTCACTATAACTCACCGACACGTGATTGTCCTTCGTATTCGTCACATCCATTTCAAAAAACGGCTTTGTTCCCTGAGTTAAATCCGTCACGTGCGTCCGCAACTCCGCAGGAACTTCACAGCCTGTAATGCCATTACCAAGGACAGATAATAGAATGCCGTTACCGTTAATATAGAGCCGGTCTTCATCACGTTTGCCAATAAGGAAAAGACTTTTGTAGTCAGAGGAGATTAGTAGTGAATTACACATATTAAGTAGTATTGTAGTTTTCTCAAAAATTTTGTAGCGACTGAAGTCGAGGAACAAATTTAACACAGAATATTGGGATAGCAAAGGAGTTGAAAATATAATTTTTTGTTTGATATGATATGGACTGTTACTTTAAGTAGCGTGGGCGGTTTGATTTGTCACGCTACTAAAGTGGCAGGCTATGGTTACGATTAATCAATTTTCTTTTGATTTATAGTTTTGTATTTGTAGTTTGCGGTCGAAAATGAATGGAATTGGTGATGCATTGACCAGTTTCAAAAAAACAAATTCCAAATGTCATTATTTAAACTTAGAGGCGAATTGACGCGTACCCAAAGCATTGTTTTGGGGCTGGCAGGATTGATTTTCATCTTGGTATTGTGGTGGTTTTTAGCGGAGACGTTCTCGCGCCAGATTCCGATTGTGGAAAACTATACACAAGAATTGCCGATTGCAAAAGGGGCCGATTCGTTGCGGACGGTCGCCATTCGGGATTCGATTATATTGTCGGATAGTCTCGCTTTTGCCAATGCGACGGAGTTTCGGAAAGTTTATCCGACCGTACCGTTGCCGACACAAGTCGTGAAAGCGTTTCCAGATTTATTGCAGGAAGACAACCTATTGTACAACGCGTGGCGGTCGGTATGGCTGAATATTCGCGGGTACTTTTGGGCGATATTTTTCTCGATTCCGTTAGGTTTTGTGATTGGTTTATTGCCGATGTTTCGGGGGATGTTTAGCAAGCCCGTGGATGCGTTGCGGTATTTGCCATTGGCGGCATTGATTGGATTGTTTATTCAATGGTTTGGTTTTGGTGATGAAATGAAAGTAGCGTTTTTGGCGTTTGGTATTTTGGTGTATTTGCTGCCCGTAGTGGCACAGCGAATTAATGAAGTAAACGATGTTTATACCAAAACAGTCTTCACGCTCGCCGCGTCGGATTGGCAGACCATCAAGACCGTTTTTCTTCCCTCGGTAATGTCAAAAGTGATTGATGACATTCGGGTTTTGACGGCAATTTCGTGGACATATATCATTTTTGCGGAGTATCTGAATCGCGAAGGTGGACTCGGCGCACTGATTTATATCAAGCGGCGATTGGGGCAAGTGCCTGACCTTTTCGCACTCTTATTGGTCATTATTTTGATTGGATTTATTCAGGATAGGTTGTTTGTTTATTTGGATAAGCGGTTGTTTCCACACAAATATTACAAGACGACTTTGCCAGGCTTGTTGGAGATTAAATATGGGATTTGGGCGATTTTGGGTTTAGTAGCTATATTGGTTTTTCAAGGTTTGTTTTTGCCGAATTTGGATAGTGCAATGAGTACAGTGGCGTTGATTACTTTAGTCGCGGGAGTTATTTTTATTTTGTATGGAGAATTTAAATTGCAAATGGAGTTAAAAAAATAAAAAAAGTGCAATCAAAATCACCCGAACTCATCATTATCGCAGGCGCAAACGGCTCTGGAAAAACAACGTTCGCCAAGCCATTCACCGAAGAATTAGGCTATCAATTTCTCAATGCCGATGAAATCACGAAAGAATTAGAAGACCAAGGTTTGCAAAATGCTTTAGTAAAAGCAGGTCGAATTTTCTTTGCAAAACTGAAACAGTATATTGAAAACAAGGAAAACTTCGTTGTAGAAACGA
>CAYUNA010000959.1:0-1919 GCA_964445895.1 uncultured Saprospiraceae bacterium
GACAAAAAATTCTCTCACGCCAACTTATCACTATTAACTTGACTTACTACTTAGGTATTTGGCATTGAATACTGGGTGCTTGGTTCTGGGTTTTTGAATCCAATATCCAGAGTCAAGCGCCCAATACCTAACATACCCAACTTACAAAGACGATGAAAAACTATTTATCTTTAATCAAATTCAGTCATACCATTTTTGCGCTTCCATTCGCATTACTGGGCTTCTTTTTAGCCACTCAAAAGATAGGAGAAGGCATCAGTTGGCGAGTATTTTTATTGGTGCTGTTGTGCATGGTCTTTGCGCGGAGTGCGGCGATGGCGTTCAATCGGTATTTGGATAGAGACATTGATGAGAAAAATCCTCGAACAGTAGTACGGGAGATACCAGCCGGCGTGATTTCGCCAAAAGCTGCTTTGTTTTTTGTGATTTTAAATGCTGTATTGTTCGTAGTAACGACTTGGTTTATCAATCCATTGTGTTTTTATTTATCGCCTGTAGCTTTGCTGGTAATTTTAGGCTATTCTTATACCAAACGCTTTACCTTTTTATGTCATTTTGTCTTGGGCTTAGGACTGGCATTGGCACCGCTTGGAGCATATTTGGCGGTCGGTGGCGGCTTTGATTTGATACCAATATTGTTTTCGGTAGTAGTTTTGTTGTGGGTGTCAGGCTTCGATATTATTTATGCCTTGCAAGATATTGATTTTGATAAGTCATTGAATCTCAATTCTATACCTGTCGAACTGGGTCGGGTGGGGGCGTTACGCTTATCGACGATGCTGCATGTAATTTGTGCGGGGGTGATGGTTTTTGCGAGTTATCAAGTGAGTTTGATTTACCCGTCGGCTAGTTGGTTGACTTGGGCAGCTACGACGTTGTTTATTGGGCTATTGTTTTATCAGCATACTTTGGTCAAACCGAATGATTTGAGCCGTGTTAATTTAGCTTTTTTTACGACGAATGGGGTAGCGAGTGTGTTGTTTGGAGGGGTGATGATATTGGATTTGTTGAGTTGAGGGGGCAAAATTTTTATTTTTATTCGAGTTCGGCGATTTTTTCTTTGAGCCAATTAAGAGAAGCAATCCCTTTTGTATTTTGAACCTCTTCTTTTAATTTTTGGAGAGCTTTTTTGTCTCCAGGAATCAATTTTGTTAATTTTTTTGTGAATTTTATTAAATTAAAATAAAGTTTTCGCCTATTTTCTGGAATCTCCTTATGTCTGTTTAAATAAGTTCTAAAGCTTTCCATTAATGAATCTAAAGGTTCAAAATCATCAATCTCGTAATAAGTAGCAAGAAGCATTGTTTTTGAATTTAGATTATAAGAAAAATCTTCATATTCAACAGTATTCAGTAGTTCTATAACTTTGTCATAGTTTTTTTGATAAAAATGTAACGTTGCTGAGTTAAAAGATACTGCATTTTCTCTTAGCGTATCTGGAATTTTAGATTTATAATTATTTATGAAATCTTTTGTCCACTCATATTTTCCTAATCTTAGAGCAAAACCAATAATATTTCTAAAAACATATGGAGATAGTTCACCATCCTTATAAATTAGTTCTTTGTTAATTAGTTCTTGATAAATTTCAAAATATTCTTGAAGAAATTTCTGATTACCTGCATTTACTTTTTTTATACAATAATTACTTGCAACAGCATATATTTGTTCTGCTTCATTTGGAGGGAATTGTTCAATTGATTCTTTTGCTAAATCTTTTAGTGTAAAAAAATACTTTTCTTCTTCGGGCTCCAATTGAGACATGCAGATTTGATGGTATATTGAGATTGGTGGGGTTTCTAAGTAACCATCATTTGCTAAATGTTCCAATATAGCGTCTTTAAATAAGAATTTATATTTGTGCGATGAAACAGATTCATGACTCAACATCGAACAATAATACCTCAACTTCTCCGCCA
>CAYUNA010000960.1:0-1916 GCA_964445895.1 uncultured Saprospiraceae bacterium
ATAATAGGAAAGTGCAGGCAAAAATGAGTGATTTTTTCATTGGATTTGTTTTTTTAAATTTGTGAATGCTCTTAGGAACGCGAAATAAATAAAAGCCGATTCTTGACAGGATTTTTTGTCCATATTTTTCACTTTAAAACCCTGAAAATATCAACATTTATGCGGGTTTCAAAGCAAAAACTATGAACAAAGGCTCACTATCAAGAATCTGCATTTATTTATTTCGCGTTCCTTAAATAGAGACTTCAGCAACGAAGCTACAAAACAATTTTATCTTTGGAACACAAAATTAATAAACTAACTCATGATTCAATTCAAAACTCATCATCTAACCGTCTTCCAAAGTGCACTTTTTTGTACGACTTCTACGGTTGTCGAAACGCCAGATTTGGTATTAGTTGTTGACCCTAATTGGTTACCAGAAGAAGTGGACAATATTCGTCGATTTGTGGATAAAGTGAAAGAGAACCGCCCGGTTTATCTGCTTTTTACGCATTCTGATTATGATCATATTATTGGTTGGCAAGCCTTTCCAAAAGCCAAAGTTATTGCTTCTCAAGCTTTTATTGACAATTCCGATAAGGATAAAATTTTGGAACAAATCTATACTTTTGACGATGAATATTATATTAGTCGAGATTATAAAATTGCCTATCCAATCGTTGATATTTCCATTGAAAATGACCGGCAAACCTTACAAATTGGGCAAACTGTTTTGACTTTTTATCAGGCAAAGGGACACAACTCAGACGGTATTTTCACCATCGTCAATGATAAATACTGGATAGCGGGAGATTATTTTTGTGAGGTTGAATTTCCATATATTTACTACTCCAGTCTCGAATATGAGGCGACTTTAGCCAAAACCGAGTCTATTTTACAAAATCACGCCATCGAATATCTCATACCAGGGCATGGCACAGTTGCCACTTCAAGTGTCGAAATTTTAAAAAGAAAGCAAGATGCCATCAATTATATTCAAGAATTGCGCGATTCTGTGAAAACGGGCAAACATTTTGATTTAGATAATTTGTGGAGATATTATAAATTTCCTCGAATTATGAAAAAGTTCCATACGGCGAATGTAGAGTTGCTGAAAAAAGAGGTTTCAAAAAGTTAATGATTATTAAATAGCATTGGTTTGGTTCTTTATTTGCTTAAAAATATAGACCTTCGTTATGCTTTTAAAATATTTTTCCATAGAACAGTTAACATGATTGCGTTTAAATTTTAGAAATGTCAATAATGTTATTCCAAAACAATTTCCGATTATGCAAAAATCAATATTTTTTTTCTTTTTATTAGTTTTAAGCTTGGGGGCTTGCCAAAATGAAAGTAGCAGTACCACTCAACAAGCTGTAGCAGGTACGACTGCAGACGTAGAAACACCTGTAAATACGGGCAAAACCAGTGCGACAGACAAAACGGGGGAAACCAATCCGAATAGAAAAATTTTCGCATCACCTGATACTCCTCAATTGGAACGAGTGAAGCGTGTTTTTACAACTAATTACTGGGTGAACACCGCTTATTTTAAAATGAGCGAAAAAGGGGCAAACAAGAAAAATCAAGGTAATTGGTATCAATTTAACCCTGACGGAACGTTTACTTTTGGTCATTTTGAAGAAGAGTTGGCAAAAGGTAACTGGAGCTTCGATTATAAAGATGGTTCAGTTGGACAGGTGCATTTACAAGCTGAAAACACGGATTATAGCGGTATGTGGAATGTGAAAATTGGAAGCGACGAAGACCTGATGATTTGGGTAGGAACAGAAGTTTACAATACAAATGGTGTGCAGCAGCGATTGGAAAATTTATTATTTATACCTAAAAACCGTAAGGAATTAGGTATGGATTAATAAGGAAGGGCTTTCTCATAAAAACTAAAAGGCGCATAGCGACTAAACTATTGGTAG
>CAYUNA010000961.1:0-1914 GCA_964445895.1 uncultured Saprospiraceae bacterium
AAGAACCGAAGTTTATTTAATTCGCGTTCCTTATAAAAAACGGCATTCGACTCAGGTTGAATGCCGTTTTTTTTATAAATAATTAGATGTATAAAATATTAAAAATCAGGTTTAGTTCTTTGACAAATTCCGTGAAATATCAATGAGCTTAGTTTTGTATTAAATAATTTATAACAAAAGTTTTCTTGAATTTTCTCAAAGGGAGATTGAGGGATAAAAAGCGTTTGCAAAAACGCTTTTTATCCCTCAAGAACCCCACACGCGTTGCCGCAGGCAACGCGCACTATTTTTTATTGGAGGTCGAAAATTTACAATTTTCTCCCTCCTGATAATTTAAAGAAACTTTTATTACACTGTAAAGTAAGGAACGCGAATTAAATAAACTTCGGTTCTTGAACCAGCAGATTTTGGTTTCATTTTGTGCTTTGAAAGTTTGATTTATGTTGATATAATGAGGATTTTCAAAGTGCAAAATGAGAACAAAATATCCTCTCAATAATCGGTATTTATTTTGTTTATAGTCCTTATTGTATAAAATACACTAAACTTTTCTTGACAACTATTATTTTTTATCCTACATTTGCGGGCAAATTAGAAAATGAATGTTTAAACTTTAAAGAAGTTTAATAGTTTTATACACTCAAAACGTAATGGTAAAGCAAATTCTGGAAACATTAAGTCCCCCATTTGTCTTCACCAATTTGTTAAACCTAAGGAACAATAAAAGAATAAATTTGTAATTTTTTATCATTCCTTAATCTAAGTAAAATATCTTATGGCTAAGAAAATAGCAATCAATGGATTCGGACGTATCGGTCGTTTGACTTTTCGTAATTTACTAAATAAAGAAGGCGTAGAAGTAGTAGCAATCAACGATTTGACCGATAATGCGACATTAGCACATTTATTAAAATATGATTCCTCTCAAGGGAAATTTGACGGTACAGTTACTTCTGATGACAGTAGTATCACCGTAAACGGAAAAGAAATCAAAGCATATAGCGACCGTAATCCAGAAAACTTGCCTTGGGCAGATTTAGGAATTGATTTGGTATTGGAATGTACTGGTTTTTTCCGAACGAAGGAAGCGGCAAGCAAACACTTGAAAGCAGGTGCAAAAGATGTATTAATTTCTGCGCCAGCAAAAGGTGATGGTGTGCAAACCATCGTTTTAGGTGTAAATGATAAGGAGTTAGATAAGCGTAAAAATGTATTTTCAAACGCGTCTTGTACGACGAACTGTTTGGCACCATTGTCAAAAATCATCACTGAAAACTGGGGCGTAAAAGTTGGGTCAATGACCACAACTCACGCTTACACAGGAGACCAACGTATCCAGGATGCACCACATAGCGACTTACGACGAGCGCGTGCAGCCGCGTTTAACATTGTGCCTACAACAACAGGTGCAGCGACTGCCGTAGGTAAAGTAGTACCAGCAATTAAAGGTAAATTATTCGCAATGGCTTTGAGAGTACCTGTTATTACTGGTTCTTTGGTGGAGTTGAATGTGCAAGTAGAGAAAGAGACAAGCGTAGAAGAAGTGAATGCTAAATTTAAAGAAATGGCAGAAGGTCCAATGAAAGGTGTGTTGGAATATTGCACAGATCCAATTGTCTCTTCAGATATTGTACAAAATCCACATTCTTCAATTTTTGATTCTTTATTGACTGATTATAAAGACGGAATGCTTAAAGTTGTGAGTTGGTACGACAACGAGGCGGGGTATTCTGCAAGATTAGCTGACCTTGCGCATCTAATTTTAACAAAATAAATGTACATTTGCCGCTCGCTAAATTAGTTGAGCGGCATTTTTTTTCTTCTTTTTAAAAGAAAAGATTAATCCTTTTGTTTTCAACTACTTAGTAACGATGAAATAATAAGTCCGCCAAGTGGACAGTGTATTTTTTTTTT
>CAYUNA010000962.1:0-1906 GCA_964445895.1 uncultured Saprospiraceae bacterium
CTAAAATAACGATATTGGGCATAATTTTTTTATTTTTTTTCGGGTTAGATTTTTTTAATAGGTGGTAGTGTACCAGATGCAATGCTCTATTTCTTTAGCCGTCCGCACCATGAGTTTTCTAGTTGTAGAGACAATCATTTTGATTTTTTAGCAAAAAATCAAAATGATTGTCTCTGAAAAAAAAATCCGTGGTGCGGGCGGACAGAGAAACGCTATTAAATAGGTGAAAAATAATTCATGTAATCAAAAAAAATGTCGGATTAAGTGAAAATTGCTCCATCTAAAAAAAAGTAATTAGTAAAGTATTACATCTAACACCTTCCTCAAGCTATAAACTGTCCAGTGACTAAATCACGTTTTGCTGCTTCAATCGGAATAACCAAACCATTCATGACTACAAATACACCGTTTGTTAAAACATTTGCGGCCCCGATTGCCATACCAATATTCAAATCAGCATCTGAGTTGACGAACCGTTGAGGACGCATCGCTCCTGTTAAAATAATCAGCTTATCTTTGAATTTATTAAGAAACAACCCCGTTTCAATCATCGTATCAGTGCCGTGTGTGATGATGATTTTATCATTCTCTAATTGCTGGCAATAATCAAAAATAGCCTGTCTATCCTCGTCGGTAATTTCCTGACTGTCTTTTTTGAAAAGAGAAATCACTTCGACTTCATAGGGTAAAGCGAGTTTTTCTAAAATGCGTAAAACGGCAGGTTCAGCAATTTCAAACGCCCACCCTTTGGTAACTTTCGGGTAGTCTTTGTCTATAGTCCCGCCAGTTTGAAGAAAGGTAAGTTTCATATTATTGGAAGGTAAAAAGCATGTTGATTTTAGAAAACATGGTGATTTCTAAAATCACCATGTTTTACCCACAGATTTTTTTTAGAAGGAACAAGTTTAATTTTTCAACAAATCATACAACCCATCCAATTTTGGAGATAAAATAATATCTGTCCGCCGATTTTTAGCCTTATTAATATCAGTATCATTCGGTGCAATAGGCGCGTAGAATGCTCGTCCTGCCGCAGTAATTCGTTCAGGATTGACGCCACCTTGCACCAATACTTTGACGACTGAAGTTGCTCGTTTGACACTCAAATCCCAGTTGTAATTTGCATTGCCCGCATTGTCTGTATGTCCTTCGACCATGATACCGACATCGCCAGTATTTTGCAGCGCACCCGCCAATTGTTGGATGGCATTTTTCCCTTTAAAATTTATCGCATCACTGCCAGTTGAAAACAATAAATCCTGACTCAACGATACATATATTTTACCGTTGCGCTCCGTCACCGTCAAATCACTTGCGGTAAATCCACGCAATGCATTGTTGATATTTGCCCGTAGTTGCTGCATTTGTGCGTCCTTCGCATTCAAAGAAGCTTCCAATTCATTGATGCGCGCTTCCCGGGCTTCTATATTGTATTGCAGATTCTGAACATTTTGTTCTCGCTGATTGAGCGTATACTCCAAGGCATCCAATTCTTGCTGTTTTTGATCAAGTAAAGAAGATTGGTCACCAAGTTGGTCTTCCAAAGTCTGTTTTTCCGTAGAAGATGCGTTGAGAATGCTTTTATTTTGTTCCAGCAACTCATTGTACCGTTTAGAAAAATTTTCATTTTCCATTTTTAAACGGTCAAGTTGCACCGTTAATTGTTCCATCTCCTGCATCGTTTGGCGCAATTGAGAGTCGGCATATTTTTTATCTGCTTCCAGTTTGTTTTTTTCGTCTTTGACTGCTTTCAAGTTGGTATATTCATCTTGAAAATAATTTTTACTGTCCTCCAATTCCTGATATTTTTTTTGGGAAACACAAGAAAACATGAACGTAATCATGGCAATCAAAAAAAAGAATGGTAGCTTCTTCATAGGAGTTTTATTTTTAATTTGTGTAGTTA
>CAYUNA010000963.1:0-1903 GCA_964445895.1 uncultured Saprospiraceae bacterium
TGAAAGTATATTTTTCATTATTTGGATTTTAGATTTTTAAACATGCTTTAGGAACACGAATTAAATAGTTCAACTCGCCCTTTTTTCGTCTAAGAAACTTAATTACTACGAGGCACTTAACATCAGTTCTTAATTACAGTTTTCAGCGCGGATTTCGCTAATCAATTTCAAATCACTTGGATTATCGAAATTGTATTGCAAAAAGCCATCCTCGCCGACAACCAATAATACATCCGCTTGTCCAGGTAAGGCAATGACGTCAAAGGCATGACCGTCTTTTTGGTGGTCTAAGCGATGCTCATCCAGGATTGTTGGGTCAGTAATATCAAAGGATTTCAAACCATCAGCACCTTCACAGACGAAGAGGGTATTGTCCTTAATCGACAAGCCGTGTGGATTGGTCAGTGGAAAAGATTCTACTAAAAATGGGTTCGTCAAATCTGTAATATCGACCAAATCTAATTGATTGATAAAGCCATCACATTGTGTACCATCGCGTAGCGTCACGTAGGCATAATTGTCTTTGACAAAAACAGGGTCGCAGGCACGAGCATGTTGAAATTCAGATAGAAAGCTCGGTGCAGCAGGATTGCTATTGTCATAGATGAACATGCCACTATTAGAGCCAATAAACAACTTATCTTCGTGTGGAAAAATGGTTTCGATGCCCCAACCCAGTACGATTTCTTCCCCTGCAACAGGTTGTGTTGGATTCATTAAATTGAACAAATGTAAGGTACTTTGGTCAACAACATACAGATAATCTCCGATGATAGAAAATCGCGCCATTGACCCTGCTATGCCTGATGATGTGCCACCACCGCCACTGCCACCTTGAGGAGTCGCACCACCAGCACCTGCCGTTTCGAAGATAGCATCGTCGTTCGCGAAGCAATTAAAACAGCCCCAAAAACCACCATTATTATCGCGTTTCAATGCGCCGTAAGTATCACAATCCATAACTTCCGTGACCTCTTCCGTTTCGTAATGAACGAGGACACGGTCATTTTGAATGTCTTCCCAAAGTGGCGGGAAAACGTTTTCTGTGCGAGAAATTAAGCTGACATTTTGCAAATTAGAAATGTCTATGGTCAACAAATCAATATAATTGTTGGCGTAAAGCATTCCGTTCTTAATAGAAATGTCTTCATTACCCGGAATGCTGATAAAACCAATGTTGTTAGGGCTTTCGGGGGTTGAATTGTCGATAATGTGAACACCCTCGCGACCTTCGTTGATGAAAATGTAGTTGTTGTAAAAATAGATTTTACCCGGTTCACACATTTGTCGCGGAGATTCATTGAGAACTTCTCCCGAACGAATTTCATCATACGTTTTATAAACTGGAGTGTATTGCGTATAGGTGACTTCACGATCACAACTGTCTTTCAAACAACTGCTAAAAGAAACAAGGAGTCCTAAAACAAGAACGATACTCCAAAAATTAATAGTTTTCATAAAATTAGAATTTTTTATATTAGAAATGGTGATTGCTTTGATTTTCGTGATTTGAATAAACTTTAAGAATGAGGTTGAGTAAAATTTAAAGCCGCTCAAATCTTATTCCTAAAGTCTATTGTCAATGATGTCTGGTAAGACGGCACATGAATTGAAAAGGGTTGGGTTATCTACACTTTTTTTTGAAATATCTATCATTTGACCTGGCAAAAAAATGGTAAGATGAATTATTGTTTCAGGTTCAATAGGGATTCGCTGTTCGCCTGCATCAAGAAAGGGTTATTATTACACTGTAAAGGAAGTTTCTTTTAATTATGAGAAGCGAGAAAATCGCAAGATTTTCGAGCTTCAAACACCTCACTCCCCCGCGCCTGCGGCGCGGGGTGGTGGGGTGTTAAGGGAGCAAAACGGTTTTTGCAAACCGTTTTACTCCCTTAAAATCCCT
>CAYUNA010000964.1:0-1902 GCA_964445895.1 uncultured Saprospiraceae bacterium
TAAGTGAAATTGTTCCACAAAATTACTCCTTAGAATTAAATAGGAAAGCGATATGCTTATTTTTTTTTAGCATTTTTACTATGTCACAATTATTATTTGCATTTTTTATGTTTAAAAAAATATTTGTTTTTACAAAAACAAGCTGTATTCGTATTTTTTTGTGACAGAGTTTTTAAGGTTTAAAAAAACATTTTCTTTTAAACTATTTATCTACTAGAATAATAGTCAATGAATAATACATAAAATTTAAATAAAATGTATTTTCCAAAATACAACATATTGTTATATTTTTACATAATATTTTTTTTAGAAAAATTGAAAAAACTAATATACCTTTGTAATATCATAATTAAAACAATTTCATTTTCCTTTTCTTACCATTACATTTTGAAACAAATCCATCAATTCTTTAAATTTTTGATGTCCCTCTGCAATAGTTAAATATTATTTGTTTCAATGAACTTTATCTCCCACTATAAGTAAGTGACACTATTTATTTGGATAATTTGAAGACATCTTTATTCCGCTATTTTCCTCTTAAAAATAGTTCCGTAGTGCAGACTATGCAACGATTTTTAAAAGAAAACTATCGAAAAAATCTTGCCTTCAAATTTTATCCAAATAAATAACGTCACTTACTTAGTTAAGTAAATTCTCTTTTTTCAAAGTGTTTTCACCACTTTTCGTTAAACATTTAGCCATGTTTAGCTTAGGCTGTTTATTAGCTTAACTCACTCGTTATCACAATCTTATCCTCCCCTTTAAATATTTGTTTTCAGATTAGAAGTTAAACAATCGCTTCTGACTTTCAACTACAAAAATCAATCTGTCATATTACAAATCAAAAATCAAGAACTATGGACTTTTTTACAATTAACAAGAAATCTTACATTCAATTCTTTTTCATTTTAGCGGCAACTTTTTTAAGTTTTTCCCTAAGCGCACAATGTGATAATGTAACAACAGGAGGAACAATAAGCTCTAATCAAACTTTGAGTGCACCAGGACAACCTGCACCTCTTTTAGATTTAGTTCCTGCAGCTGGCGGTACAGGTACCATACAATATCTTTGGATGGAAACTACCATTTCAGGTGCTAGTAACAGCAGTACGATTTGGACTATAATACCAGGTGCAAATAGTGCAGATTACCAACCTCCAAGTTTAAATGAAACGACTTATTTCATTCGTTGTGCTCGCCGTAGTGGTTGTACTGAATATTCAAAAGAAAGTAACATCATTACAATAGAAGTTATCGGTAGCTTACCTGTCGAATTGATTTCTTTTGATGCAAAAGCAAAAGGAAATAGTGTAAGTTTGAATTGGGTTACTGGTTCAGAATTTAACCACGATTATTTTTCATTACAACATTCAACTAATGGCTTAGACTACTCTGAAATCAGTTTAATCAGAGGTGACGGTATTGACAGTGATACAAAAAAAGAATACACAAGTATACACCGTGATGCAAATAGTGGGACAAACTACTATCGTTTATTACAAATGGATGTAGACGGAAAAAGTACTTACTCTCAAGTAGTGAAAGCTGATATCAAATTTGATACTAACATTAGTATAGCCCCTAACCCAAGTTTTGATTTGATGACAGTTAAGGTGTCAGAATTGCCGCAAAATGCAGTAATTCTGACCCTTCATCACGCAAATAGTGGTCAAAAATTACGTACCATTGCGATTAGTGAGGGACAAACTAACATTCAAGTAGATACTGATGACTTGGCACCAGGCATGTATATCGTACAGATTATCTCTAATAACGGCAATCGTCTTGCCACAGCAAAATTTATGAAGGCGAATAGATAATATCGGCTAATAATTAACTAGGTTAAAATGTTAAGAGCTGTCCATTTTTCGGGCAGCTCTTTTTTTGTTAGGACTACTTAAT
>CAYUNA010000965.1:0-1900 GCA_964445895.1 uncultured Saprospiraceae bacterium
AATAACGGGATTTTTTATTTCAATCAATACCATGATAGGCAAAATATTAAACGCACTTCGCCCCAATAATTTGGAATCCATTACGGGCATGGACGCAACTTTTTTGTATGCCGAAACGCCTACCAGTCCGATGCACGTCGGTAGTGTCGCTGTTTTGGAAAAAGGGTTGACGTATGCAATGTTCAAAAAACGGATTGCTTCGCGGCTGCATCAAATGCCCAAATTGCGGAAGCGACTCGTGTATGTGCCGATGAGTATTGACTACCCGTATTGGGCGGATGACCCAAATTTTGACATCGATATGCACATGCAGCACATCGCCCTGCCAAAGCCTGGAAGTTGGGCGGAATTACGCGACACCGCTGCTCGTATTTTTAGCGAACCACTTGACCAATCGCGCCCGTTGTGGTCATTTACGTTTGTGGAAGGTTTGGATAATTTATCACAAGTACCGAAGGGTTCGGTGGCAATAATTTCTAAAGTTCACCATGTTGCAATTGACGGTGTTGCTGGTGCGGGATTGTTGAGTCTGATATTTGACATGACGCCGAATCCGCAGCCCGTACCTGAGCCAGAACCGTATAATCCAGAACCGCTGCCAAATGAACTATCGCTAATCTTGAATAGTGCAAAGACTTTTACCGAAAATCCGCTGAAGTTTCCAAAGTTATTGACGCAGACTTTATCTTCTTCGTTCAAAGCGGGTATGCTGACGCGAGTGCAACATTCTGAATTGCCGACAGCCCCGTTTTCTGCGCCGCCATCGCCGTTGAATGGCATCATTTCGCCGCGGCGAAAATGGAATACAACAGTATTAGAATTGGCGCGCGTGAAAAAACTAAAAACGGTGATGGGTACGACGTTGAATGATGTTGTTTTAGCGATATGTGCAGGAGCGTTGCGGCAGTATTTATT
Source organism: uncultured Saprospiraceae bacterium (assembly GCA_964445895.1). GTDB lineage: Bacteria > Bacteroidota > Bacteroidia > Chitinophagales > Saprospiraceae > CAYUNA01. Next base: position 916 of record CAYUNA010000965.1, read on the forward strand.
AGAAAAAGACAAGTTGCCAAACAAACCAATGGTAGCAATGGTGCCCATTTCAACGCGAGATGTACCGAAGGATGGTGCGAGTTCGGGCAATCAAATTTCATCAATGCTTGTGCAATTGGCAACCAACGTAGAAGATCCGATTGAACGTCTTGAAGTCATTCATGAAAATACGATGCGAGGCAAAACCTACCAAGGTGCAGTGGGCGCAAAGACGCTGCAAAATATGGCAGAAATCGTGCCGTTTGGTATTGCCAATCAGGCAGCGCGCTTGTATTCTCGTTTTCAATTGGCGGAGATGCACAACCCTGTTTTTAACCTAACGATTACGAATGTACCCGGACCACAATTCCCGATTTATTTGGATGGTTATAAGATGCTGCACATTATGGGTATGGCACCAATTATTGATGGTATGGGGTTGATTATCACGGTGTTAAGTTATGATGGTAAAATTTCGATTAGTCCTACTTCAGATGTCAAATCGATGCCTGACCTCGATAATTTTTCTCGCTATATTTTAGAATCAGCGAACGAGTTGGAGGCTCTTATTTTGAAAAAAGAGAAGGCTTTAGTAAAAAAGAAAAAGAAAATTGTTAAGAAAAGTCACGCCGAATCCGATGTGCTTTTTGAGCAAATCAAAGATTATTTAAAAAACAATAAAACAGCGATGCCGAAAGACAGTGGTATCTACCTGTTTCACATTACAGGCGACGTTGATACACATTGGAAAGTGGATTTAAACAAATCACCAGGCAGCGTTCGCAAAAGTAAAGCAAGCAATCCAGACGTAACATTCACGATTCAGGACGACCATTTGATGAAGATTGTGAGTGGTGATTTGGATTTGCAAACCGCATTTGTGCAAGGTCGGCTAAAAGTAACGGGAGATATGGCGAAGGCGATGAAGTTTGGAGAATTGTTGAAGGGCGTGCAGTAGGATTTTCCTATTCCCTAAACTCTAAAGACGGAGCAAAAACCGAATTTT
>CAYUNA010000966.1:0-1900 GCA_964445895.1 uncultured Saprospiraceae bacterium
CCGAACTCTAAAACTTCTCCGTTTTCTAAAAACATAATTTTATCCGCCATACGGACGGTGCTGAAACGGTGCGAAATAAGTACCGCCGATTTGCCTTCCATTAATTCCGAAAAACGAAGAAAAACCTCATGTTCCGAACGAGCATCTAAAGCAGAAGTTGGTTCGTCTAAAATGACCAAATCGGCGTCCCGCATATAAGCACGTGCCAACGCAATTTTTTGCCATTGTCCACCAGAAAGCTCTACACCGCCTGCAAATTTTTTGCCCAACATCTGATTATATCTGTTTTCCAATTGATTAATAACAGAATCCGCAAGGCTTTTCTTAGCAGCAGTTTCTATCAGGGCTTGGTTCTCTTTTTCTGTAATATTTCCTATATAGATATTTTCCTTAGCGGTAAACATAAATCGAACAAAATCCTGAAAAATAACGCCGATTTTAGAGCGATATTCTTCATAATCAAATTGCTGAATATCTATCCCGTCCCAGAGAATTCTTCCTTCGGTCGGTTGGTATAAGCGGGCGATTAGTTTGACCAATGTTGTTTTCCCTGCCCCATTTTCACCCACTAATGCGAGGCGTTCACCTGCATTTAGTGTGAAACTCAAATTTTTAATCGCGTACTGATTACTGCCAGAATATTTGAAACTGACATTTTCAAATTCAATTTTTGTGTTTAAAAGCTTGGGTACAGTATGAGCATTTTCCATGTTTTTATTTGGCAAACTCAAATCTAAAAAATCAAAGAAATCTTGAAGGTATAAACCTGTAGCAGCCATATTTGAAAACCGTCGAGCAGTTGTCATTAAGATACCTTGCATCCGCTGAAATGCGCCGCCCAAAAAGGTCATTGTCCCAATAGTTAAAATGCCTGTAACAGTTTGATATAACACAAAGATATAGGCACTATAATAAGCTGTTGTTGTCACTACACTGAAAAGTCCACCGACGATATTTCGGTTGATAGCAATTTTTTTAGTGGCGTAATAATATTCAGTCGCTAAATCTGCAAAGCGTTCTGTGATAAATTTTTCTATACCAAATACCTTTACCTCTTTAATCACCCTATCTTGCATTGCGATCATACGGAGGTAATTTATCTCTCGTCTTTCGGGAGTCATTTTCCTCGTCAATTTATAATCTTTTTTATTAAAATAAGACTCTGCCGAAAAAGTAGGAATTACAATAATAATCAAAAAAAGTAGTAAGACTGGACTAAAAACTACCAAAGCTGTAAGCAATGCCGCAAGTGTAACAAAATCTTGAATTTGACCTAAGAGCAGACTAATTAGATTGGTTCGATTGCCAGCTTTGGTTCTTGCGCGAGTGAGGCTATCATAAAATTCAGGATTTTCAAAATGTTTTAGTTCTAATGAAGAGGCTTGAAGCATGAGGCTAACAGAAGTTTCTTTATTTACCCAATCACCTAATAATCTATCAGCAAGCAAAGTAAATCGAGATAATATATTCATTATTATCGCTAAACTCAAGCCTGCAATAATCCAGAAAATCAAAACTTCTGAGTCCCAAAAAAGCTTACTACTCGTGCCTATTTTTGTTAAGCGAATTACTTCGTCAATAATCTCTTTACCTACATAAAGAATACTCACGGGTAGTATAGCCTGTATCGATCTCAAAAGAATACTGATGAAAGTTAATTTCGGAGCAATATTCCAGATTAGCTTACAAAATCGAGGAATATTTTTCAGTGTCTTTTTTTGAGAAAGCACATTTTCTTGTCTTTTTAATCCATTATCCGTTTGTTTTTGACTCATATTAACTCTTTGCACTCATAACACTCTAAGGATTTTTTAGAAATAAATTCAGACAGTTTCTTAGGGTAAAAAAAGAGGCTGTCTCAAAAGATTGAAGATTTCAAATTATGCATTAAAATCTTTAA
>CAYUNA010000967.1:0-1896 GCA_964445895.1 uncultured Saprospiraceae bacterium
AGTCATCAATCAAAAAAATGAAAACGGAAGATTTATTAAGCACTGCTGGAGAAACATTTGAGTATGGCCGGATTTACATGACCAATCAAAAAAAATTAATCCGACTTGAGGTTGCAGAAAAAATGGCAAAAACGACTTCTTCGTTGGTGACAGGTATGATGATGTTCTTTTTCTTGTCTCTCTTTATTATTTTCTTGAGCATTGCCGCTGGCTTTTGGCTTGGAAAAATTTGGAGCTCCTACTCATTAGCGTTTCTCATGGTTACCCTTTTTTACGCTATTCTGGGAGGATTAGCCTTTCTTTTCAGAAAGCAAATGATTACAAATCCTGTTTTAGTATTAATTCTAAATACGGTATTGGACGATGATGATTCTGATTAAATTTATTACGAAAACAATATGAAAAATACAATCACTTCTTTGACTGCTTTACAAGAGGAAAAGAAAAAGTTGAAGATGGAAATCGAACTAAGCAAACGCGAATTTACACATAGTTTGGGGAGCAGTCGTGCTAATTTAAAGGATTTTTTAGTGCAGAAAGTCGCGATTCCTACAGGAATTGCTGGTGTTGGTATAGCAGGTCTCAACAAGTTGATGAGCTCAAGTGACAACCATTCTAAAGCATCTAATACTAATTCATTTTTAACAACAGCTTTACCTATTGTGGCGACTATAGTACAAACCTATTTTTTTAAAAACAAAACAGATGAAAATCGAAATTGATAGTTATAAAAATTCAGGTTTTATCAATAGAATTTCAAGTACTCTAGACATTCCACTCAAAATCGATTGTCTGGAAAACACCTTAGAATTACCTAAAAACTTGGGCAACGGTAGTATTAAAGCTTATGGATTTAGTGAAGGAGTTAGTCTCTTGCTGTTTAATTTCACCTTGAAAAAAGACTGGACATTGCTTTTGAGAGGAAATCCCGCACCCTTACAATTCGCGTTTTGTGTAAAGGGAACAGCTCAACATGTGATGAGTGAACAAAATATTCATTATATTTTAAATCCCCTTAGAGGCACCATAACGGCTAATAAAACTGGAACTATCCAAAAACTACGGTTTCCTAGAAACAATAAAATTGTTTTAGCTTTTTTGGTTATTGATCGAGCAGAATACTATGGAAAAATAGAATGTATCCTGGACGATATGCCAAAAAAATTAGCAGCGATATTTACTGATGTAAAAGGAAATAAACCTTATTTCTATCACAGCAATTACAGTATTTCCATCGCAGAATGCATCAATGAAATAGTCGAAGATAAAAATAGTGGACTGGTGCGCAGTACCCGAATTGAAGGAAAGACGCTGGAACTCTTATCAATGCAAATCAAACAATATGAAGATGATTTGAAAGAACCTGGCAAGCAGGTAATGCTCCGAAAACAAGACATTGAAAAAATAAAAAATGCTCGAAAAATATTAATGGATAACTTTAAAAATCCGCCGACGATAGAAGAACTTGCGAAAAAGTCAGGTATTAATCAACAGAAACTAAAGAAAGGATTTAAGCTCATTTATAATAAAACGATTAATAGTTATTCTAGAGATAAACGATTAGAAATTGCGGCTACAAAATTACTAAATGGGTTATCTGTACGAGAGGCAGCTGACGAAGTTGGCTATATCAATAAAAGTCATTTTGCTAGCCGTTTTAGAGAAAAATACGGTGTTTTACCTAAAGATTATCTAAAAAACATTCAATCCAGAGTTCATTCTAACTAAATCACCTTCTAATTCACTAAAAAATTATTATTCTAAATGGGTTATTATTCCTTCTAAATGGAGAAGAATAGATTTTCCTTTTACTCATACCTTTGCATTATAAACATGCTATCACAAATGGTCTTAAAATTTTAATTAGACTTTTGATGAAGCAATCTCCTTTTTAAG
>CAYUNA010000968.1:0-1893 GCA_964445895.1 uncultured Saprospiraceae bacterium
AATATCAAAATAACAGACTTGTTTATAAATTTAAAATAGAAGACTTCAGTATGGAAGCAATAAAAAATAACATCAATCGAGCGTGGGAAAACCGCGAATTACTTAAAGAAGAAGCAACGCAAAACCAAATCCGTAGCGTCATCGAACTATTGGACAAAGGTAAAGTTCGTGTCGCAGAACCTGACGGCAACGGCGATTGGAAAGTCAACGATTGGGTAAAAAAAGCAGTTGTGATGTATTTTCCAATTCAAAAAATGGAGACTATAGAAGTCCCTCCATTTGAATTTCATGATAAAATCCCTTTGAAAACAGGTTATGCTGACTTAGGCGTTCGCGTCGTTCCTCATGCGATTGCACGACACGGAGCATTTTTGGAACGCGGCGTAATCATGATGCCAAGTTACGTCAATATCGGTGCATGGGTTGGTAGCGGTACGATGGTTGATACTTGGGCTACTGTTGGATCTTGTGCGCAGATTGGCCGCAACGTTCACCTCAGTGGTGGCGTAGGTATTGGTGGCGTTTTGGAACCTTTACAGGCGACACCAACGATTATCGAAGACGATTGTTTTATCGGTTCGCGAAGCATCGTAGTAGAAGGTGTTCGGGTAGGAAAAGAAGCGGTTTTGGGCGCGAATGTAGTCCTCACCAAATCTACTCGAATCATTGATGTAACCGGTGATGAGCCAGTGACGTATAAAGGTGAAGTGCCACCTCGTTCTGTTGTGATTCCGGGTACTTATACTAAGCAATTTCCAGCGGGCGAATATCAAGTGGCGTGTGCTTTGATTATTGGCAAACGGAAGGAAAGTACAGATAAAAAAGTGTCTTTGAATGATGCACTGAGGGAGCATTCAGTGGCGGTGTAGTCTTTCATTGATTAGTCTTTGGTCTTTAGTTTTGCACTAAAAGACCAAAGACTAAATTGTAAAAAATAACCTCCCTAACAGCCCAAGACCAACTTATCGTTTATCCAACTCGTACAACTGAAACGCCTCAATTAACTGTACCAATTTTGCTGCTAAATCTGGCTCACTCGAATACCCTTCTCTTTGCAATCCAACGGCCCAAGCCTTGTAATCCGTCGAACTCAACTGCCGCATCGACAAGAATCTGCCCGTCGTCACATACTTACTATGGTCCCGAAAACTTGACCACGCATTGTCGTAATGTCTAAAGCAATGTCCTTGATAATCTCCTCGGTCTTCCGTCCAGTTGGCATCACACATAAGAGCAAAGTGATTGTTGCCATTGTGCGCCAAATCATTGCGTCCAGAAGTGCTGTGTAGCAACGCATTGGCAAGAATGATAGACGAAGGAATCCCGAATTTTTTACGCTCATTGATAGCAACGTTGGCAAAGCGTTCGAGGTAGGCTAATTTAGTAGCATTGTCAAATTTTTCGAGTTGGTCATAGATGCTCGGTTGTTTGGCATCTGTTCCGAAAAAGGGAAAATTGAAGCGACTCACCGCTTTTTCAGGAATTTTTGCTAAAGCCGTTCGTGTATCCGTTTCCGACAATTTTTCCAACGTTTTTTTCTTCGATTGTAGCTGTGGTTGATTTTCAGTAGGCGCAGGTTCTTCCGTTCGGAAAGGCGCATTTAAGTTGATAGAAAAGCTTAAATCCTTTTGCAAAAAGATGTACACCAAAAAGCCAAGAAATGCCAATTTGTACCAATTTTTGCGTGCGAAAGTATAGATAATGCCTTTATCTTGATTTGTACGATTCATTACGATTTGTTTTAAACGTGAGACATTTGATATAAATATGGCTCAAAATTAAAACAAAAAGTTTTATAAAACAAATTGTTTTTACTTTTTTAAGAAAAAATTTAACTCAAAACAAATATTTAACCTTTTCCCTTCCATAGTTGAAGGCATTTCCAAACGGACA
>CAYUNA010000969.1:0-1889 GCA_964445895.1 uncultured Saprospiraceae bacterium
CCACGCATTACTTAATTTTGTCGTAGATTTTAAGAACTAAAAAAACTAAACATGAGAATCATCATTACCATCGTCAGCCTTTTTACTATATTTAATCTTCAAGCTCAACTCTCCGAGGAATGCAAACTTCAATTTGGAACAAATCTCGGCGGACTCGCAGACTTCGGCACAGAACTCCCTTTTGTTGACCTCATGCACAACGCTCGCACTTGGTACACCAAAGACATCGGTAACCCTGCTGACCCTTTCGATTCTGGTCATACAGATGATTTAACTTACCGACCTGACGGGTACCCAACCCACGTTCCTCAATCAATTGCTAACTCTGAATATGAACAACGAGTCGTGACAATCTGGGCCATTACTGACGGTTGGCCAGCAGGCGAATACACTGTCTTGTGGGATGGTACTGGCGAACTCAGTTTTTGGGGTGGATATGAAAACCTCGAAGTAACCAGTCCAAATCGCCTCATTTTTGACTTTCTAAATCCCATTGATAATATCCTCGAAATGACCATTGTCGAGTCCGATATCAATGACCCAATTCGTAATATTCGCGTACTTATGCCTGGCGCTGAAGCGACTTACGAAACCGAACCATTTTATGCGCTTTGGCTTGAAAAGCTATCAATTTTTCCATCTGTCCGCTTCATGGATTGGGGGCAAACCAACAGTTGGGGACAGTCAGATAATTGGAGTTGGGATGATCCATCGCTGTTCGATTGGGACGACCGAGCGCAAATGAATCACTACACTTGGGCAAACGAAAAAGGGATTCCGTATGAAATGATGATTAAATTATTAAACGATTACAACCTTGATGGCTGGGTTTGTGTACCACACCGTGCCAGTGACGAATACATTGAAAACATGGCGGAATTGTTTTATCAAAATTTGGAATCTGACCGCCATTTAACGGTAGAATATAGTAATGAAATCTGGAATTGGATTTTTGGGCAAACCCAATGGTTAAATAAATACGGCTGCGAGCTGCAAGGTGAAACTTGGCCCGAAGGTATTGTGCCGTATATTCAAAATTGTCTGGACATTTGGTCCAATGTTTTTGCCGATGAAATGAATAGGATTACCAGAGTTGCCGGCGTTCAAATTTCGTGGCAGGATGTCAGTAATCGAATGGTAAATAACCTGGAAGCAGGGAGTTTTGATGCAATTACACCCACGTTTTATTTTGGTTTGGAAACGGAAGGAGATGAAAATTTGGATGCTTTGGGCACGAATGCAACAGCGGAAGACGTCGCTTCTTATGCACGACAAGGCATGGATGCAGCGAAGGTTTGGTTACAAACGCAGAAGAATGAATTGGCTGACCCACTCGGTGTTCCAATGATATTTTATGAGGGCGGACAGCATATCACGCCGCACCCATTTGGTGAAGAACCGACTTACGCCCAGGCTTTGTTGGACATTCAGCGCGATACGTCTATGTATAATATGTACAACGAATGGTTTGACTTCCTACGGACGCTGCAAAATGGTGATGACCCACTGCAATTGATGCATTTTTCCTTTATTGCCAATCGGAGTGCGAGATATGGAAGCTGGGGAATTTTAGAAACTATGAACCAAGATACAACGGTGATTCCTGCACCCAAATATTCAGCGGTTTTAGAAAATATTTTAGCCTGTGATTTGAATGTTTCAATTGATGAATCGCCTGATTTTATTGAAAAATATAGCATTTCTCCGAATCCAGCAACTGATTTCTTGCATATCAAGGGCAATTTGGAAAACAGCGAAATTGTGATTTATAACCAAGTCGGACAGGTTGTTTTAAAAAGAAAAGTACACGCGAGTCATACGATTTTGAATGTAAAAGAATTGGACGAAGGGACTTATTTTGTAGAGATTGATAATGGAGTAGGGCGGCA
>CAYUNA010000970.1:0-1881 GCA_964445895.1 uncultured Saprospiraceae bacterium
TAAGTTTACTTTAGGAGGAGTAAAATTTGTTTTCGCAAAAATATTAAATTTCTTCCTTATCAGGACTATTTAGCGTGCCCTGAATTTCATTATTTATGGTTTCTGTAATAAATGCGTCTTTCAGTGTTGGTGGTTCGGGTACAGAAACGGGGGCATAAAACGGAGAACTTTTTTGATGTAATTCAATCATTCTTTTGGCAAATTGATAGCTAATAAATAGTGTCACAATCGCAAAAATCGACAGCCACTCATACAGTTCTTGTAACAAAAAGAAATTATAAACACCATGTACCAGAATCGCAAGACCTAAACCTGTCAAAATTAATTGAATGCGTTTTTCTTTATTAAATTTCGCCAAACCTACGTAATATCCTGAAATGATTGCAAAAACCGCGTGTGCAGGAACAGCCGTAAATGCCCGTACCAATACCGTTTCTAAGCCATTGCTATAAGCATAAAAAATATTCTCAACCGTCGCAAACCCCATTCCAATCATCACACTATAAACGATGCCATCCATCGGTTCGTTAAACCATTTATTGAAATAAGGAAATATAAAAAGGCAGCAGGATTTTGCCACTTCTTCGATAAACGCCACACCAAGTAAGGAATATAAAAACACTTGAAATAAATTGCCCGTCGCATCATATCCCGCATCAGTCACCAGCGTTTCAAAGTACAAAGCAGGGAATGTACTCACCATTCCAAGAATAAAGCAAACCAGTAAATGCCACCAAACTTCGCGCTCGTGCTTGTCCACATAGAAAATGTAGGCACAAATCGCTAACCCGGGTAAAATGGCTAATAAAAAAATAAGTATTTGCATGAAAATGATTCAAAAAATGGTCACTGACGGCGAAATAACCCTGAAAAGAATAATCAAAGGTAGGCAAAATAATCGGTCTTTCTGCTGTCAAATCAAAATCTCAATCGCCTCAAACACCTCATCCAATTCATCGAAAGATTTCATACCAACTTGCTCTTCTTCGCCACCTTTTACATTCAAACCCGTTGGATTTAATTCATTTAAAAGGTTGTTCAAATCTCCCGAAGGGCAGTTGATTCCAATTAAAATTGAGTACTTCTCACAAAGGTTTTTCACCAATTCTAAAGACAAAATCGAGCCATTTTCTAATTCAGCCCAATTGAATCCATTTTTATCAAAATTTAAAATAAAATGATTGCAATATGGTGCAAAATCTTGAATTTGGTCGAGCAATTCTGATTCAGAAGTCGTCGTTTCAATAATTATTTCTTTAATTACCGAAAAACCAGAGAGCGCCTTTACCAATTCTACATCTGCAAATTGTCCAACTTGCAAAGTTTTTATTTCCAGCACATTGACTAACTCTGTAATCTCAGCTGCCGTCTGCATTCCGAATTCTGCGACGACTTCTACCCCATCAACCCACTCTTTCATCGCCTTTACCTTGACAGGCGCAATGTAATCTTCGGCATTAGTATCCAAATTGAATCCCAACCATTTGACTTCCCATGCCGCAAAATATCGAGCATCCGTGAGGTTGGTAATCGAGCTGGCTTTGACTTGTGTTTTCAGCATTTTTTATGATGTATATGATAATTTCATGTATCGATATATTGGTTGGTCACCAATAGTTTTTGGGCAAAAGTAAGGATGTCAAAAGGATTTTTCAGTCTAAAATTCATTTTTCCAATTGGAAAGCAGATATTTGACGATTAAAACACCAATACATTTTTTTCATGAAAGAACAACGCTATTTTAAACAAGTCTATATTTAAAAATACAAAAGTTTAAAAATACAAAAGTTTCTAAAACTTTTGTATTCTACACTAATAGCTTTCGTACTCTATGTCTAAAAAATACAATCTCTAAAAAATACAAAAGTTTTAAAAACTTTT
>CAYUNA010000971.1:0-1879 GCA_964445895.1 uncultured Saprospiraceae bacterium
TATAAATAGGAGTTACCTGTAAAGTAAGAGCTACCTCTAAAGTAAGAGTTACTTTCAAAGTAACTCTTACTTTAGAGGTAGCTCTTACTTTACAGGTAACTCCTACTTTTCCAGACAATTAAAAATATAAAAATGGAATCACACACGACACACACCAATGAAGAACGACGCGGCAAACGCCCGTTATTGTCAGGTTTTGACAAAATAATTTTAGTAATCGTCTTGATGATAGCCGCGTATTTTATTGCAGCAAAAATGGGCATGCCAATGAAGACTGTAGAGGAAAAAATAGAGTGGGTGGATTAGACTTTAGGAGTGAGACTTGAGCGCCTTTAAGTATCCAGACATATTTATTAGTGGAATCTTAGCTCTAAAATTCCACGAATAATCATGTCCAAGCACTTAAGTAGGTGACGTTATTTATCTTGCTATAAAAACAGGGCAAAATTCCCTCTAATTTCACTTTGAAAATCCTTGAAGAGCGTAGGCTATTCGCGGTTTTCAAAGCCAAATTAGAGAAAATTTATCCTCTGTTTTTATTATCAACATAAATACCGTCACCTACTTATTATTTCATCGTTACTTAAATATTTAAATTCCTTTTCGTTCAATTTCCATAATCGCAGCAACATGTGCATCGGCGATTTTTTGACGAACAGCATTTTTCATCAAATCTCTTGCTTGGTTTTTGTTGGTAAAAAAGCCGTTTTCAGTTAAAATGGCAGGCATCCAGGTCTCGCGAAGTACATATAAATCGGTGATGGCCGACGATTTTAAATGTCGATTTTTCCAGCCCATTTCATCAATCAATTCCTTTTGAAAAATAGCAGCTACTTTCTTGCCTTTTCGGCTATTTTTGTGATACCAGGTTTCGATTCCCGTAGTTGAACCCCAGCCGTCAGAACTCGTGGGGCCAGCATTGGCGTGGACGGAAACGAATATTTTTTTGAGTGGAGAAATTTTATTATTGGCACGTTTAACCCGTCCTTGCAAGAAACTACCAACTACATCTACATCAGGCACAACATCAAAATAAGCAACGCCTATTTCATCCAATTTTGCCATAATCTTTTCAACTACATCACGATTAAATTCATATTCTAAAAACTGCGTTTTTCCATCATCAAAAATAACGGAACGCTTGCCTGCCTGCAATTTTCCATGCCCGTTATCCAAACACCATAAATATCTTTGCTTATGTTGAGGAGTCGGGTCAATCTCTGGTTTGGTCGGTGGCCCGTCGGTGTCTTCGATAATCACCACAGTCGGGTCTGCGGTGACCACAACTACCGGCGGCTCATTGTCTTCTTCAGGCTCGACTACTGGTGGCTCAGGTATAGTAACTACAGGGTCTTCCGTAGGCACTTCACTGACCGAACCTTCTTCGATTGGTGTCAAATCAACGTCCGTTTCGAGTACCACATCTTCCGTTTCATCGGGGACTTCCTGCGCATCTTGCACAGTCGTTTCGAGGTGCGTATCGGCGGTATCGACGGGCGGTTTGGTTGGCGGCGTTCGTTGTCCGCCAAAAATAGAAGATAAAAAATTGGATAAGGATGCAAAAAAGCGACTAAGCATAGTATGTATGTTTTCTCTGGATGTAAATACAGTATGTAAAAATTTTCTTTACGTTTTGTTCGGCGGCTAAAGCCGCCTCGCTTTTGGGGTTTTAGGGGCGAGATTGATTGAGTTTTCTGTCGGAAAACTCAATCAATCTCGTCCCATACTTACCCCTCGAAAAATGGCTAAAGCCATTTTTCGAAAATCAAAATAACTTTTTATACACTATAGTAATTACTGTATAACAAAAATTTATTTGAATTCTTTCAAAGGAAGTTTGAGGAATAAAATGCGTTTACAAAAACGCTTTTTATCCCTC
>CAYUNA010000972.1:0-1879 GCA_964445895.1 uncultured Saprospiraceae bacterium
CAAAAATGGGGGTCTATTGCCAATCCTTACCGAACGGCGATTAATTGGGCAGGAAACTGGGCGTTTTGGTACTTGGTTTTCTTCCTCATTGGTGGACATGCTTTGGCATTTGCCCTTTTTGGTAGCGCAGCATTTTGGGCAGTCGGTATTCGAACTTTTAATTTTGAAGGACACGGAAAAGGCGAGGACAAACGCAAGGAAGGCGTCGATTTTAACTGGGAAGATTTATCTGTCAATCAAGTGTGGCCCGGCTATGTAGCGGGCGAGTGGCACAACAATCACCACTTATTTCCGCGCAGTGCTAAGAATGGATTTTTGCCGTATCAATTGGATTTGCCTTGGTATTATATTTATACGATACATAAATTGGGCGGCATTGATGAGTATCGCGACGATAAGCAGCAGTTTTTGGACAAATATTATTATCCTTATAAAAATGAAAAAGTGGGTAAAAAAGTGAAGTCGTGATTGAGCAACTGTTCAGAGTCATACTCCCAATGAACATTATCATTTTCATAAAAAAAGCGTTGTCAATATTCATCTGACAACGCTTTTTTTCAAAATACAAAAGTCTCAAAGACTTTTGTATTCTATCCCAAGAAAATCGCTACTGAACTTGCAAAAAATAATTCATATCATCAAAAATAAGTTTTGTCAGTTCAAGTAAAATATCTCAAAGACTTTTGTTTCCTATCCTGATTCTAAGTCTACTTCAACACCTCCACCAAAACATCTGCCGTTCGCACCGCACTTTCTCCATCCCAAAGTGGTGGAATCTCCCCATTTTTATACGTTTCCGCAGCAATCTTATCCAGATATTTTTCCGTCAGCTCAATATCAAATCCCTCAATCAGCGTATTGCTGCCAATCTCTACCGTACTCGGTCGTTCCGTCGAATCGCGAAGAGTCAAACAAGGTACTTGCAAATACGTCGTTTCCTCCTGAATCCCTCCTGAATCTGTAACCACTACCGCCGCATTTTTCATCAATTTTAAAAATTCCAAGTACCCTTGTGGTGGCAAAATCGCCATATTTTGAATCGCTTCCAAATTTTGTAACAAACCAAATTTTGTCAAATTATTACGCGTCCGCGGATGTAGTGGCAATATCACTTTCTTTCGAGCTGCACAGCGTTTGCACAACTCAATTAATATCTCCAATCGCGCCTTTGTATCTACATTCGACGGTCGGTGAAAGGTCAGCAGAAAATACGGTTCATCCGCTGCTTCATGCTTTGGTAAGGCATCACTTTTTGCCAGGGATTGTACTAGGGAATCAATCATTAAATTGCCTGTGAAATGCACTTTTGCTGCTTCAATACGCTCTCGTTCCAAATGTGCCAAACCACTCTTTTCCGTCACAAAAAGCAGGTCTGCCACCGAGTCAATCAGCCGTCGATTTACCTCCTCTGGCATCTTCAAATCAAAGCTTCGAAGACCTGCTTCAACATGGGCAATTTTGACCTTATTTTGATAGGCTGCCAATGCACAGGCTGCTGAAGAATTCACATCTCCTACCACAACAACCAAATCAGGTTGTTCGCTTTTTAGCAATTTTTCAAACCCAGTCATAATATTCGCAAACTGCTGGCTACCAAACACTTGTGGCAATTCTAAATTAAAATGTGGCTTTTTCAGACCCAATTCTTCAAAAAAAATGCTACTCATACGGTCGTCGTAATGCTGCCCCGTAAACGCAATCATAGGCGTAATTCCTTCTCGTTTCAATAACTCCTTATACAGCGGAGTAACCTTCATAAAATTAGGTCTTGCACCGATGACGAGTATTATTTTTTTTGACATATTTTTAGATTGATTTTACGAGAAAGGGTTTTCTCATAAAAAATATTATCAGCTGCGGAGCAGGAAAATCCAAGCAA
>CAYUNA010000973.1:0-1872 GCA_964445895.1 uncultured Saprospiraceae bacterium
CGTTTTCGGAAGTAGAAACAACGTTTCAATACATTGATGTACCTGTATTATTAGTTTGGAATCCATTGGGTAGTCCATTGAATATTCACGCTGGCCCGCAGTTTTCGCGCTTACTTGATGTCGAAAATAAATTTACGGTATTCGATACAGAAACTACGATTTCGGGAGACCGCGATAACTTTGAGGATTGGGATGTCGGCGTTGCTGTTGGTATCGGTTTGAATTTTGAAAAAGTATTTTTCGACCTTCGCTATACACAGGGCTTGACTGATGTAGAGAAAGAACGCATTCAGAATGGTCAGACTTTTGACCCTAAAGTTCACAACTTTGGTGTGCAAGCTTCAGTTGGTTTTTTCCTATTTTAAAAATGATACTTGCCGACGGTTATTTCAAGTGACCGTCGGCAATATTTTGTAGTTTTCCTTCAATTATTCCCTCTATTCCCTTACATTTAGGCGTTTATCCATCAACTCAACAAAACGCCGCAACATGAAAAACACCTTCCAAAATGTTCTTTTTTGGTCTATTATTTCCGCCGCCTTTATCGGTCCGGGTACAGTCACGACCGCTTCCAAAGCGGGCGCAAGTTTTGGCTTAGCCCTCTTGTGGGCATTATTATTTTCAACCCTGGCAACGGTTATTTTACAAGAAGCAGCCGCGCGAATTACCATTGCATCAGGTAAAAATCTGGGTGAAATCATCGCCACCAAATATCAACAACAATCAGGAAATGGCTTAAAATGGACAATCTTCTTCGCAGTAGCGTTCGGTTGTGCGGCATATCAAGCAGGGAATATGCTGGGGGCAATTTCGGGTATCGAATTGATGTCCGATTGGTCACCCAAAGTCATGACCATTATAATAGGTGTCCTCTGTGCCGCAGTTTTATGGGTGGGCAACTTGAAAATAATTGCTAAAATACTGGGTTTCATCGTCGCCTTAATGGGCTTAGCGTTTATTTATGTGGCTTTGCAAACAGACATTTCAGCTAGCGATATTTTAAAAAACATGACCGTCCCGAATATGCCAGAGGGTTCGTCATTGTTGGTCATTGGCTTGATTGGGACAACCATTGTGCCGTACAATTTATTCCTCGCATCGGGCATTAGTCCAGGGCAAGAAATCAAAGAAATGCGGCGAGGCATTGGATTGGCAGTACTCATCGGAGGAATTATTTCGATGGCAATTATGATAGCGGGCACACAAGTTTCTGGTGAATTTAGCTTTGCTGCACTCGCCAAAACATTGGATAAGAACTTAGGTCAAGGCGGTGCGATTTTCCTCGGTTTCGGACTATTTGCGGCAGGCTTGAGTTCTTCAATTACCTCTCCCCTCGCAGCAGCGGTCACCGCTAAAAGTTTATTCGGTAATCGAGAAAACTGGTCAACCAATAGTGTTAATTTTCGTTTAGTTTGGGGAATCGTTTTATTGATTGGTTTAGGGTTTGGCATTTCTGAAATCAAACCGGTTCCTGCCATAATTTTGGCGCAAGCCATCAACGGGGCATTGCTACCGATTGTCGCCAGTTTTTTAATTTTAGTCGTTAATGATGTCGAGGTTTTACCAAAAAAATTCCTTAATTCGCATTTCCTAAATATCCTAATGTTGCTAATTGTCGGCATTACTGGATTTTTAGGCATGACTAATTTTTTGAAAGCATTAGCAAAAACAGTAAAATATTTAAAAATGGCTTCCATTGCTGAATATTTTACAGTGTTTCAATTTGAACTATCACTCGGTGCTGCTATTCTATTAATAGCTGGATTGAGTTGGAAAATATATCGAGGTGTTCGTTAAGACACAAAATCAATAGACTTTATGAATAGGTTAAGTGAGATTTAAATTTCGCAATTTTATTCTTAGTGAAATGAA
>CAYUNA010000974.1:0-1872 GCA_964445895.1 uncultured Saprospiraceae bacterium
TATATTGTGATTGCGGTTTTTGGTTATTTTAATTGGAAAAAAGAACTTCGAAATGATTAATGGTTACTGCCAAAAATAACACTAACTATTAATACTTTGTAACAAAAATTTCTTTGCATTTAAAGCAAGAGGAGTTTGAGGATGAAAAATGGTTTTGCAAAAATCATTTTTCATCCTCAAGAACCCCACACGCGTTGCCGCAGGCAACGCGCATTGTTTTTATTGGAGGTCGAAAATTTGCAATTTTCTCCCTCCTGAAAAACCAAAGAAACTTTTGTTACGCTGTATAAATACCTACGGTATGCACACAAAAAAACCTTTAGTTCTTTGAAAATTTGGTTTAAAGTAATAAATAATATCCCTCCAAGATTTGATAAAATTTAGTCAAACCCTTGAAAAGAGTAATTGGTCCAGGAGGTCTTTCAGAATGATAGCCTTTCCAACCGCCTAATCTTGCGATGACCCAAACGGCAAAAGCAAGAGAATCAATGGGATGAGGATTCTTCTGTTTTTGAGTTTGTCCTTGCAACTTATTATTCAAGGCTTCAATACAGGAACATTCTTTTGGAAGAAAGACATCCTCTTTCTTTTGTGAAGTATTCTTTTCTCTTGCGTTGACCAACTGCATCACTTGATTTGCAGCGATTAGTGCCAAAGTTGTAATGTTTTGTAAGGCTTGATAAGTTTCGATTTGGGAATGTTCTACATCCAAGCCTTTTAATTTGAGAGTACGAAAAACTTCCTCAATATTCCATCTCCAACAATACCATTTAATAACTTGCAGAGCTTTTTCTGTCGTAGTAATCGGGTGGGAGGTGAGCAAAATCCAGTGAAGGGGTTGCTCTTCACCTACCACAGAAACTGCCTTCTCTTTCACTTCGACTACAAAGGTATTGAGGGTTTCTGGTAAATCCTTGCTATAATGATGGTGTGGTTTTTTGATGGCTACTTTCCCATATTTTACAGTTAATTCTGCTTGATGCGCACTTCTATCTTTGGTTTTCCGTAAGGCTAAACTATATTGATGTTGTACTTCCCAAGAATCAATAACAGAGTGTAATAGCCGATTTTCGTTCAAACGACGATTGGTTTTATTACGGAAAACAAACTGCCAATGATGGTCAAGTGTTAGGCTGATTAAATCATAAATATCACTATCTCGGTCACCAATTAAGGTATAGCTTGCTGCATTAGGGCAGTTTTGGATACTTTGTTTTGGAGAGGCAAACCATTTATAGGTTTCTTTTTCTTCAAAAGCTATTTTTCCTCTATTTTTTGATCGGATTTTTTTAGCTTCTTTTTCTGCTAAAGTCGTTGCAAAAGCCCGTTTTGAAAAGGTTAGACCGCCAACTCCATAATTCGCATAAGTCTCTGCATCTATTAATATGGATGGATGAACAGTGAAGCCTTCTTTTGTCGTGTTTGAACCAACATGACCCAAACCAACTCGATTCGAATGGGCATTAAAACTGATAGTTGAACTATCATTAACCACCAAAAGGTGTTTGCCAGAAAAATCCTTTTTTGATTCAGACCAATAGAAATCTATCAGACCTTGTGGATTAACTTTAGTATTGTTAACGAATCGACCAAAACGAACCTCTTCACCCCGATTTTTTGATAGTTGACGTAGAATGACCGTGTAGCGACTTATCATCGCACCAACTAAAAGTGTATAGACTTTTTCTAAGCGTTTATCACCTAATTTACTTATTACTTTTTTTTCCATTCGGGAAATTTACCAAATTTTCAAAGAACTAAAGGGTTTTTTGTGTGCATACCGTAGGTATAAATACACTGTGTAAAAAGTAATTTTATATTTTCGAAAAATGGCTAAAGCCATTTTTCGAGGGTAGGTTAGGGGCGAGATTG
>CAYUNA010000975.1:0-1863 GCA_964445895.1 uncultured Saprospiraceae bacterium
CATGTTTAGTTTTTCTACTTCCTGAAAACCAATGATTTAGAGTTCGTATAAAAACTATACACGTTCTAAACCATCTCTAACCTCCGATTCTTATCTTTCATTTTTTGTAAAAACAACGCCAATGCTTCGCGTTTTTTATCATCCAAATTATAGGAAATGTGGTGAGTAAAATATTCTTCTAAATCAAAATTTTCCTTTTCGGGCAATAACAACATCAATTCTGGAATCGCTGCAACTCCGTTTTTCAATGCCGTATTAAATTTTCTTAAAAATTCATCGGGCAATTCCCGATTCGCCACCCAAGCTGCAAAAACAAATGGCAGTCCTGTAAACTTCATCCAATGTTCCCCCAAATCATAGATGTATGGAAACTTATCGTCTAAACCCATCGTACGGTCACCAATGACTACAGCCCCTGTCGTTCCTGTGATTTTTTCTTCAAAACCTTCTTTTGCTTTCAATAAAGTAGGGCTAACTTCCCAATATTCTTTCATCAACACCTGCGCCAATTCTACGGAAGTTCGCGAATGAAAATCAAGGTACAAATGGGTCATTTCTTCAATCGGTACTTGACTATAAATACAGACCGTCTTTACTGCCCCAACCGTTCCGATACAAAAATCAGAGACAATCTTAGGGTTATTTAGCTTCGGAATTATCGCCACCGGCACCAATGCTAAATCAGCCTCGCCACGCATCAATTTATCCGCGCAGACCGAAGGGATGTCGAGTTTCAACTCAATTTGCTCGTTGAGTTCACTTTTGACCAAACCAAATAGCATTGGTTTAGTATTCAAATAACTAACTGCGGATATTTTAATTTTATTCATAATTGACGCTATTTTCTGACAGTTCAAAAATGCGGGTTTTAAGGGCGTTTTTTAGGTTTAAGTGAAATGAATTCAATAACTTGAACCATTATGCTTGTTCTTTTTCCTTCTAAAAACCTTTAAAAATAAGTCCGTAACAGCGGCTATGCACTGATTTTTAAACCTTTTTACAAGAAAAAATTACGGCGCATTCTGGCTCAACTTATTAAATTCATTTCACTAAGTGAAATGAATAAGTTGTGTTTTTGTCCAAGCACTTACTTCCCCAAATGTGAACGGTCACTTTCCACCTCAAATTCGAACTTTTTACCATCAAAATTGCCAATGTATAAAGCGGTATTGTGCGATTTAAATTGCTTCATTTCTGTCAAAGACCAACCTTTTAATAAACACATCAATGCGCTAATTGACCGACCATGCGAGCAGATTAAAATCCGTTCTTCAGGGCGTTTTTTTAGTACTTCAACGAACTTGGAGAGGCGTTCAGCTAACTCTGCGGCACTCTCCCCCTCTTCCATTCTTGCCGAAAAATCGCCACTACTCCACGCACTATTTACCCGTTCGTATTCGTCTTTCATCCAGGGTTGTCCCGATTTTCCTTCGTGAATGCCCCACCCCATTTCATTGAGTTCTGGATAGGTTTCCCAGGGAATTTTTGCCTCGATAAAATCAGCAACGGTTTCGGACGTCCGTTTCAAAGCAGAAGTCATAACTAACTGAAAATCAATATCTTTATAGCAATTATAAAATGCTCTCCCTTGTCCTCTGCCGGTGTCATTCAAGGAAGAATCCACACCACTCCCCTGCACAATATGTAAGCGATTGAGTTCTGTTTCTCCGTGTCGAATGAGGTATATTTTCTTTTTCAAAAATTTGTTTTTAAAGGCTTTGTGAATACAGTGTAAAGTAAGTTTCTTTGAATTATGAGAAGCGAGAAAATCTTACGATTTTCGAACTTCAAAAAAATTTAGTGCGCGTTGTCTGCGGCAACGCGAGTGGAGTTATTTATGGATAAAACTCCCTTTGAGAAAAT
>CAYUNA010000976.1:0-1860 GCA_964445895.1 uncultured Saprospiraceae bacterium
CCTTACCTCAATCAATAATACTGAATCTCTTCTTTCTTTTTCTTAAAAACCATCTTCGTCAATCCATTTGAATCCCTGAATAGACCGTCCAGTTTTTTGGTATAGGGCAACCATTTCTGCTCAATTTTTTTGGCTTCCGTAGTTAAGGGGGCGCCATAAAATCTACCGGCGGGTGGGTTGTATTTGTTGCGGAGTTTTTGACGTAATTTATCCGTTATTTTAGTTGAATAATGAGAAACCTGAATTAATTTGAAACCTCTTTTTTCAAAATAATCTTGATAGAAACTAACTTCACGACCTCGATAAAACGGTGTTTTTAAATATTCCGTCTGAGTATCCTCCACCAAAATGAGGTAATCTCTTGCAACCGACGATAAGCCGTATAAAATTTTATTCAGCGTTTTACTATCTGCATATTGTTGTAAAAAGTCGGCAGTAAAAACATTGTCGAAAGCACCTTTGGGAAAGGTGATATTTTTACCTTGAAAAACACTCAAATTAATAGATTCTTCCGCTAAGGCTTCCTCTGCTTTGTCAATCAACGGCGGAAATAGCCCCGTTCCATATAGCTCTGCGGGCTTTTGTTTAGCAATGAATTTTAGAAAATCCGGATGTTGTACACCAACCTGTAAAACCTCTTGCCCTCGCCAAATTACGGAAGATAAGGCCGTCGTAATCAAAGACTTGCGATACAATGCGTAGGCATCTTGCGCTAGATAATCCTCGTTTTTGCCCATTTCCACCGAATCAAAAAGATAAGAATGTAAAAACATGGACGCGTCAATCGTATGTTGTGTAGTCATGGATTTAAGTTTTCTCATAATTGGTCTTTAGGTTATTGATCTTTAGTTTTTAGTATCGCACATTTTTACTGAAGACCAATTTCACTTAAAGACTACGCTGTTTCAAGGCTAAAATTATACTTTTATTCAAAAAAAATGCCTCAAAAGTCACTTTTTTCGATTAAAAACATAATTTTTCAAAAGAATGACTATTTTTGCGCGGTTTTTGAAATAAGATAAAAAAATGTAATTTGTTTTTTTCAAAACCACATTCTAAAAATTGGAATATTTAAATAATTTATAATGGCAATCAGAAAGAAAAAAAAGAAGCAACAAGAGCAACAAGATGATGAATTGTTGGTAGATATTGGACAAGTTGGACAAGATACCTCGGACTTTATTGACCGTAATCAGACGCAAATTTTTGGTGGTTTGACGCTATTGGTCTTGTTGATTGGCGGGTATTTGGCTTACCAAAACTTTTACGTAAAACCTCAGCAAACTGCGGTTATTGACAAAATGTCACAAGCGCAATTTCAATTTGAACGCGATTCTTTCGCTGCTGCATTGACCAATCCTGGTGCTGGTTTTCCAGGACTTTTGGAAATTATTGAAGATTACGGGGGAACAGAAGCTGGTAACTTAGCAAATTATTACGCTGGTGTAAGTTATTTAAACTTGGGGCAATTCGATGGTGCTATCACTTATTTAAATGACTTCAGCGCAAACGGTCGGGTGATGCCAATCATGAAAAATGGTGCTTTGGGCGATGCTTATGCAGAAAAAGGTGACTTAGCACAGGCATTGAGCTATTACCAAAAAGCAGCCAATGCCGAGGATAATGAAGCGTTGACTCCTTATTATTTGAAAAAAGCAGCGATGTTGTCTGAAAAACAAGGCGATAAAGCAGCAGCTTTGAAAATGTACGAACAAATCAAATCCAAGTATCCACTTTCTGCGGATGCGAGCGATATTGACAAATATATCAGTCGAACAAAGGGATAGAGGTTTGATTAATTATTTAGTGCTTTGTAACAAAAGTTTGTTTGACTTTTCCCAAAGGGAGTTTGAGGGATAA
>CAYUNA010000977.1:0-1859 GCA_964445895.1 uncultured Saprospiraceae bacterium
ATCAAGCCTCTTCTTTCTTCAACTTCGCCTTCAACGCCGAAAACAACGTTTTTACATTCGGCAAACTCTTATCTGTCATCGCCACCCAGGTCAATAGCAATCCAATTGGAAAAACTACCAGGCAAGGAATCCAGGCTGCCAAAACTGCATCAATCACAAACCGTTCTGCGATATTTTTACTGAAAATAGTCAGCATCACAAAAATGACAAAGAAGATAATCGAAATCAGCAGAGGAAAGCCAAAGCCTCCTTTTTTTACAATCGCCCCCATCGGTGCGCCTACAAACAGGAAAATAAAACAAGCCAGTGCCATACTGAATTTATAATGCAATTCAAAAACGTGTTTGACGCGATTTTCTTTGATTCTTTTTAGTGATTTGATGGTAGAATCCGTGGAACTATGAATACTCCGTGCATTGGTTTTCGCTTTATCAAAAAGGGTTGTAATTTTGGATTTATCAAAGATTTCTGCGATGGAAGCATATTCGTTCAACGGTTTTTCTATCGTTTGTTTGATGGGTTTTCGGTCATTGCGTTTTTTATTAGATTGCCCTTTTTTGCTATCCTTTTTTGCGTTATTTTTAGACTTGTTTTTATTAGTCGATTTCTTTGTCGTTGACTTTTTGGAAGTAGTTTTTTTGGGCTTTGTCTCTTTCTTTTCAGTCTTTTTTGTAGTCTTTTTCGAATCAGGTTTAGTTACCTTTTTAGCTGATTTTTTGACTTCCGTTTTCTTCTCCTTATCCTTGGGCTTTACGCCGTATTTCTTCAATTCTTCTTCCTGTTTTTTAGCTCGTTCTTCATTTCTTTTTTTACCTTCCTCTTTTTTCTTTTCAATTCTTTCCTTATTCAGAAAGTATAAATATTTGTCAGTATTGGCGGCATTGGACTCTATTTTAGCAGCAATCCGCTGGTCAATAGAATCTACTGCAACCAGCAATTGCCGACTACTCAACATCGAGTGGTGTGACTTAAAAAGACCTTCATCCGTTCTATCCATTTCAAATTCATTGAGGTCAAAAACCTTTGTCCACTCTCTAAATGAGGTTCGCACAAACGGGTAATTTTCTTTCCCTTCTTTCTTTGTCGGCTTCGATTCGCTATATTGATTGCCCTCAAATAATTCCATGATAAAAAACTGCTCATCTTTTGTTGAATACATCACCCCATTTTCGGCAGTTACGGAAGTCAATCGTCCTTTTCCCTCTTCACGGTGGTCATACAACAAAACATCTTTAATAGATTTATTATCGGACAATTTTTCTCCAATTCGTATAGCATATCCTTGAAAATCATCGTTAAACATGCCTTCTTCCATGCTTAGCGTCGGCTTCTGTTTACGAATATCGTAGAGTCGGGATTTGAATTTTAAATTAGAAACTGGAATTAAGTTATTGCTACAAAAAAACGACAAGACCGACACACTAAATACCACAAACATCAATGGAACCATTACTCGCCACAACGATACGCCCGCTGATTTGATACTCGACAATTCGTATTCCTCTGCCATATTTCCCAGTACCATGACCGAAGAAATCAATACCGCAATCGGCAACGCCATCGGAATCATGGATACAGACATATATGCCACCAATTCTACCAATAAGAAAAAGCCAACACCTTTACCCGCAATGTCGTCAATATACACCCAAAGTGTTTGCATCACCAAGACGAACAAGGCAATGAAAAATGTGGCAATAAATGGCGGTAAAAAGCTGCCAACCAGTAGTTTATCTAATTTTTTTAATGCTATTTTCTTTAGTAAACTCAAATTTGTTTATGCGTTATTTTTGATTTATTATTAGATACTTATATTACTTTCCAAGGTAATTATGCCCTTAGTAGTAAGTCAAGCTAAT
>CAYUNA010000978.1:0-1859 GCA_964445895.1 uncultured Saprospiraceae bacterium
AACGTGGGCGGCCAGTTAGAGTTCAATTTAACTTACCAGTCAAATTCAAACTTTAATCTAATTCCGTAAAAATTGCTTGTGACAAAACGGGTAGGGTTCTTGAAGATGAAGAATGATTTTTTCAATATCATTCTTCATCTTCAAACTCCTATTAATGACTACTCCCCACTGCTGCTTTATTCTACATTATTCAAAAGCGCGTCCATTGTTCCTCGACTCACTGAATGATAATTAGGTCGTGCCTTCGCATAAATCGCCTGTGCCTGTTCCATCATTTCATGCTCTTTCATAGCTCGATAAAGTGGCGTTAAAAATTTACGTCGTCCTACACTGGTCAAGAAATTTTCAATTTTTGGTAAAATCTTTAATGCATAGCCGTTTTTAATTGATACTTCAAACCATGCCGCTAAGATTTCTGAATTTCCAGAATCACTAAAACCGAATGCTGTATCTAATTTTGCCATCATTGGATTGCCTGTATCTGGCTTGATGTTTCTGATAAAATGTAGCCATTCGTGGGTTGTCCAATCAGTCGTATTTAGACCTTTAGCGTTATTGGTTTTATAAAATTGTTCGACTTGTGCTTCCACTTTTTTAAACTTATCGGAATCCCGCAAATAGATATTTTCAGGAATACCTGGCCCATAAATCCACTCGTCTAAATCCAAATCTACTTTATTGGGTTGAATTAAATGGTCATTCAAATATTTAATGAAATCCTCCGTCGTAATGGTTTGAAATTTATGTTTTTGGAAATATTCGCTAATAAATGCGTCGAATTTTTCGCGGCCAACTTGTTGCTCTAATAATTGTAAAAAGAACGCTCCTTTTTCGTAGGCTACATCAGTCATTCCATCGTCCGGGTCGCGGTCTTTTAGGTTTAATTTCAAATGTGTATCGGCATCGTCCAAATCACTTACATCTGCCACTAAATCCTGGTGTCCCAAAACTGCTAACATATTGGCGTAATCTTCGCCATACAACGCTTCCATAATTCGTCGCTCAAAATATACCGTGAAGCCTTCATTTAACCAAAAATCATCCCAGGTTGCGTTGGTCACCAAATTGCCAGACCAGGAATGCGCCAACTCATGTGCAATCAAGGAAGTCAACGAACGGTCACCTGCAATAATCGTCGGTGTCGCAAAGGTTAAACGCGGATTTTCCATACCTCCAAAAGGGAAACTTGGTGGCAAAACAATCACATCATACCGCTCCCAATCATAAGCGCCGTAAAGATTTTCTGCTGCAATCAACATTTTCTCCATATCGGCAAATTCATTTGCAGCGGCATCAATCACGCTTGGTTCAGCATAGATTCCTGTTCGTGCGCCGATACTTTCAAATTCTAAATCTCCAACTGCTAATGCAATCAAATATGCTGGAATTGGCTGCTTCATTTCAAAAGTATAAACGCCGTCAGCTGATTTTTTTTGTGGATTCGTGGCACTCATTACTGCCATTAAATCTTTGGGTACGGTCATTTTAGCATCATAAGTAATACGAATACCAGGGCTGTCCTGACACGGAATCCAGGTTCGCGTCAAAATGGCTTGACCCTGGGTGAAAAGAGCAGGGTGTTTTTTGTCGGCAGTAAGCTCGGGGGCAACCCAATCAAGGGCGGCAGCATTGTTTGGAGCGGTAGCATAATGGATTGTTACCATCTCCGTAGTTGGTTGAATATCAACAATTAAAGCTGTCCCTTTAAACTTATCGACATTTTTTGAGACGCGAAATTCAGTAGGTTTTTCGTCTTTACCAATCGTCACTTTTTCAATAATCAGGTCTCGGGTGTCGAAATAGATTTTCTCTGCATTATTGTTTTCAATGTACCATTTAGCAAAGCCCTTTAGTTGCTT
>CAYUNA010000979.1:0-1857 GCA_964445895.1 uncultured Saprospiraceae bacterium
AGTAAAATAATATTCTAAATTAAATAAAACCTATTTTTAAATTCAAAATAATAATTTGCAAAACCAAGATTATCAAAATAAACACTCAATTCTATGATTAATTCCATTTTTTTACTTTTCGTATAAATAAAATATTTATAAATAAAATCCGCTCTCCTATAAATTGTTATTAAAAAGACTACCTTCGCGCCCTTTTTCAAAAAAGTAAGCAATAAAGTAATGGGTAGAGTATTTAATAATTTTACACAGAATCCGAAGAACGATATTTTATCAGGACTGACCGTGGCGTTGGCATTAGTGCCTGAAGCAGTAGCTTTTGCATTTGTGGCGGGTATTGATCCGTTGGTGGGACTTTACGGAGCTTTTATGATGGGACTGATTACCGCGTTATTTGGTGGTCGCCCAGGGATGATTTCGGGTGCTACAGGCGCGATGGCCGTAGTGATGGTTCACATGATTCAGCAAGGAAATGCGGCAGGAATGGCATTGGAGACCCCAATTGAAAACTTAGGACTTCAATGGCTGTTCATCACCTTATTAATCGTCGGTGGTATTCAGATAATGGCGGGTATTTTTAGACTTGGAAAATTCGTTCGGCTTATCCCCCACCCTGTTATGATGGGGTTTGTTAATGGCTTGGCGATAGTGATTTTCTTATCTCAATTGGGCATGTTTAAAGAAACCGTTGGTGATGAGAAACAATGGCTACAAGGCATGGAAATGGGAATTATGCTCGCATTGGTTGGCTTGACAATGTTGATTATGTGGGGACTTCCGAAGTTGACAGAGAAGATTCCATCAGCTTTGGTAGCTATTATTGTAGTTGCTGCAATCACTATTTTTGGTGGTATTGATGTTGCGACTGTTGGGTCATTCATTCGCGATGGTGGTGGAGAAGGTTTACAAGGTGGATTACCAACTTTTCAAGCACAAATTTTCACGATGTTTGATACTTTAGAAGGACATTGGGGATTGATTTTTGGAACGGCAGCTATCCTTGCGGCAGTTGGTTTGATTGAGTCGCTGATGACCTTGAATTTGATTGATGAAATGACCGAATCACGTGGTAGCGGCAACCGGGAATGTGTGGCACAAGGTGGCGCCAATATCCTTAATGGCTTGTTTGGTGGTATGGGTGGCTGTGCGATGATTGGGCAGTCGATTATTAATGTTGAGTCGGGAGGACGTGGTCGTTTATCAGGAGTGGTAGCGGCAATTGCTCTATTGTGTTTCGTGCTTTTTGGTGCGCCATTGATTGAGCAAATTCCGATTTCGGCGTTGGTTGGTGTCATGTTTATGGTAGTAATTGGGACGTTTGCCTGGAGTAGTTTTCGGATTATCAATAAAATCCCAAAAGCGGATGCCTTTGTTTTGATAGCTGTTTCTGGAATTACGGTTTGGCAAGATTTGGCAATTGCGGTGATTGCGGGAGTCATTATTTCGGCGTTAGTTTTTGCCTGGAAGAACGCGACAATGATTCGCGCGCGCAAGCGATTGAAAAAGGATGGTACTAAGGTTTATGAAATTTGGGGACCACTATTTTTTGGTTCTGTACAAAATTTTAATGCTAAATTTGATGCTAAAAATGACCCGGATAGTATCGAAATTGATTTTATTGAATCCAAAGTTAGCGACCATTCGGGCATCGAAGCCTTGAGAAATATTGCCAATAAATACATGGATATGGGGAAAAAAATCAAAATCACCCACCTGAGTCCGGAATGTAAAACGCTGCTGCTAAAAGCCAATCCAAAATGGGAAACGGTGATTGAAACCTCGATTGATGACCCACGCTATTATGTGGTAACGGATTTGGTAGACTCGGAAGTTTAGCAATTAGCAATTAGCAATTAGCAA
>CAYUNA010000980.1:0-1852 GCA_964445895.1 uncultured Saprospiraceae bacterium
CAAAAGTAGTATAAACTTTTTGTGAATCAAAGAAGATTAGATAAATTATTTGTTTAAATTAATTAGAAGCTACACCAAGTATTGAGTTTGTTATATTTTTAGTCGCTGGTTCTTTTAAAACAGGCCAAGTAAAATGAAAACTCGTTCCAAATCCAGGCTCGGATTCTACCCAAATTCGACCACCTCGCTGTTCTACAATTTTTTTGCATGTCGCCAAACCGATTCCACTTCCCTCATAATCTGCTTTGGAGTGCAAACGTTTGAAAACACCAAAAACTTGGTTGTGATATTCAGGCGCAATCCCTATACCATTGTCTCGAATAGAAATGAGATGATATTCTTTGTTATTTAAAACATTGATACGGATTTCGGGCGCAATTTCTGGGCGTTTAAATTTGATTGCATTAGAGATAATATTTTGAAAAACTTGTATCAAAAGGGTTGTACTACCGTTTACTTTAGGCAATAATCCAGTATAAATAACTCCTTGATTTTCAATTACCTGAAGACGGATATTTTTCATCACAACCTGTAATACATCTTCCAAATCAACGACTTGTTCTTTCGGTGTTGAATTAGCAGCAGTCGAATATTCCAACAAATCATTTACTAAAGTAGTCATTCGATTCGAAGCATCTATGATAAAGCCCAAGAATTCTTCGTTTTCAGAAGACATCTTACCATCATTTTTCTTTTGTAGCAATTGTCCAAAACTACTAATCATTCGCAGTGGTTCTTTCAAATCATGGCTTGCCGCGTGTGCAAAATTTTTGAGTTCTTCATTGGCTTCAAGCATTTTTCGCTTAGCGACAATTTCCATCGAAATATCCTTGATAATCACAACAACCAGTTGGTTATTTGGCGGCGGAAGTAAAACGCAAGTAATATCGCCAAAAATAGATTTTCCTTGAGGTTGATATATTTTAGCTTTTTTCCGAATAGTTCCCTCTTTTTTTAAGGTTTCTAAACTTTCAGATAGGTTCAAAATGCCTTTTTCTCGAAAATGTTTGGTAATGCACTTTTTTGCAAATAAGTCTTCTTCAATACCAAAATAATCCAGCATCTTTTGATTACAAGAGACGGTTGACCAGGTTTTTGTATTGATCACTAAAATTCCATCAAAGGCATTTTCAAAGATAGCCTTGTAACGAGATTCACTTTCTCTCAATGCATTATTAAATCGCTCTAAATCGCTAAAAGATTCCAGCGTTTTTTGTTGGGCTTTTTGCATTTCACTTTTGAATCTTTTCAAAATGATAAAACTCATTCCCAAAATAGAGCCTCCTACTATGATTTTTTGAAAAAGAATACTAGAGGATTCATCTACTAAAGGCGTGTGATAATTGTCGAGTAATTGTATGGCAGAAAAAAACAAAAAAGAGCTTAACAGAGAAAATTTATAAAACCATTCTTTATCTGTCAACATCAATGCAGACACAGGAAAGAGCATCGCTAAATACTCTAATCCCATCCCAGTTCCGTAGATGTAACTATGTATCGCAACCCCCATAAACCCAGTTAAAACGAGAAACATTCTGGAGACTGATGGGTGCCCTAAACAATTGATAATCAAACCAATAGACAACATAATAAAAAAGGAAGTAGAAGTGACTTGTCGTATAAAAACACCTGTATATAGGTTATAAAAAACCACGCAAAGGCAAGTAACCAATAAGCTAAAATAGATTAAATTAAGATTACCTTGTGCATAGGTTTTGTGATTAGAAAGATTTATTTTCTTTCCAAAACTTGTCGTTAGTTCTTTTAGTGTGTTCATCCAAAGTGAATAAAGTGTTGTTCAATATTTTTTGTAAAAGTGGAGGGTAAATTAATATTGGAAGGGTAGCATAAG
>CAYUNA010000981.1:0-1845 GCA_964445895.1 uncultured Saprospiraceae bacterium
TAGAAAAAAGAGTTCCAAAAGAAACGTTGGGAGACCTTGGACGTGATTTAGCAAAGGTATTCTTTGGATTAGCTGTGAGTATTGCGTTGGTGTTTTTGATTCGTGCGTTAACGCTTTAGTGCATCTGTGGCAATGTGGATGGGGTTTTGAAGGATAGCTTCTGGTTTGCAATCAGAGGCTATCCTTCACTCTCTCTTTGCAAAATACTTTGACCAAAAAGAATATTTAGAGCTAAAAAAGGTGCTACTGAAAACCAATTCAGTAGCACCTTTTTTATATTTTGTATGCAAATACTTCTCTACCCTCCCAAGTAATGTTTCAACAACTTGCTACGGCTGGCAGAACGCAATTTGTTAATTGCTTTATCTTTAATTTGGCGAACTCGCTCTCGCGTCAAGCCGAATTTTTCACCAATATCTTCTAACGACATCGGGTGCTGAACACCGATACCAAAGTACAATTTAATCACATCACATTGTCGCTCAGTCAACGTACTCAACGAACGTTCAATCTCTCTCCGCAAGGACTCTCGGTATTCTAAAGCGGTATCCGTTCCCGGAGTACCTGCATTTTCCAAAACGTCCAATAAAGAGTTATCTTCTCCTTCGACAAATGGCGCATCCATACTGACATGACGAGCAGCAACACCAAGCGTTGTTTCTACTTCTTCCGTTGAAATCTCTAAGATTTCTGCCAATTCATCTGCAGACGGTTCACGCTCATAAGCTTGTTCTAATTCAGAAAATGCTTTATTGATTTTATTTAATGAACCGACTTTATTCAACGGTAAACGAACAATCCGACTTTGCTCAGCCAATGCCTGTAAAATCGACTGACGAATCCACCAAACGGCGTAGGAGATAAATTTGAAACCACGAGTTTCATCAAAACGTTGAGCCGCTTTAATCAGTCCCAAATTACCTTCATTGATAAGGTCAGAAAGGGATAAGCCTTGATTTTGGTATTGTTTAGCAACGGAGACCACGAAACGCAAATTGGCTTTCGTTAGTTTTTCTAATGATATTTGGTCACCTTGCTTAATTTTTTTAGCTAATTCAACTTCCTCTTCTGGAGTCAACAAGTCCACTTTACCAATTTCTTGTAGATACTTTTCAAGCGATTGGCTTTCTCTATTCGTAATAGACTTCGTAATCTTTAGCTGCCTCATGTAACAGTTTATTTTTTTAGGTTATAACATCAAAAGTTATGCCTGTGAATAGTTTTGTTAATAGTAAAAATCGGATGCGCACATAGGAAGGCAGTCTGCATTGGTGTAGAAATAAATTCAAATTCACCAATTTTTTAACCTTGTTAGTGTTTGTACGTTCAACCTCAGTTATAACACTGCTAATTTTGTTTTGCAAAAAAAAGGATTTTCAGAATTAAAGTTCAAACTTTAATCCAAAAACTTACTTTCTCTAAAAGTAGTGCAAAAGTAAGAGAATTTCGGCTTTCTGTCAAGTCTTTTTTTTAAGAATATTTAGAAAAGAATTTTGAAAAGAATCATGAGCTACGTTTTTAATTTTTAAAATATTGTTTGGTAAGTAGGGCTCTATCTTTAAAAAAACAGATATAAATTTCTATAATTTAACTTTTTGCCAAAAAAAATTTCATAAAATTTAAAATCAAGTACTATTCACGTTTCTTATCAAAATTAGTTTTTATGATACTTCGTACACTGTGTAAAAACTTTCTTTACGTTTTGCTCGGCGGCTAAAGCCGCCTCGCTTTCGGGGTAGGTTAGGGGTGAGATTGATTGAGTTTTCCGACGGAAAACTCAATCAATCTCGCCCCTAACCTACCCCTCGAAAAATGGCTTTAGCCATTTTTTGAAAATACAAAACG
>CAYUNA010000982.1:0-1839 GCA_964445895.1 uncultured Saprospiraceae bacterium
TAATCTTCATAAAAAATGAAAGAAGAGCTAATTAAAGTGAAAATGAATGCCACACATCATCTTGCTTTGTGGAAATTCTCTTCAGAAAAAAATAACCGTAATAAACATATTCTCCTGGTTCATGGAACGTTTTCTAACCGAAAAGTTTTTAGCAGTATTGTTGCATTTTTAAACGCAAAAGGCTGTACTTGTTGGGTTTTTGAATGGAGAAATCACGGCAATAGTTCTAAAACAAACGATTCTTTTAACTTTGAAACTATTGGCAAAGAAGATTTTAAATTAGTGTTCGATTACCTTTTTGACCAACAAAAAATTGAAAAACTGGATTGCATCACACATAGCGGAGGTGGGTTGTGTTTGACGATTTGTCTAATCAATCATCCAGCTTTTAAAGCAAAAATTAATAGCATCTCTATGTTTGCTTGTCAAGGATTTGGAGCGGCAGATTCTATTAAAAACTACGTAGGAATTTGGACGGGGAAGTATTTAAGTAAATTGTTGGGCTATGTACCTGCGAGAAAAGTTGGGAGCGAAGAAAATGAAAGTTATTATTGTATGAAGCAGTGGTTTGATTGGAATTTGACGGGTAAATTAATCGGAGAAAATGGTGTGGATTATCGAAAAAAAATGAAGCTAATTCAAATACCTGTGTTATCAATTTACGGTAGTGGAGATAAATTTATTGCTCCTCCAAAGGGCTGCGAATCCTTTCTTGACTCCTTTAAAAATCCGATTAATCGGCGATTGTTTTGTGCCAAACAAAAGGGCTTTTTGGAAGATTACAATCACAGTCGGATTTTACATTCTAAAAGTGCGAGTCAGGATATTTACCCAAAAGTTTGGAACTTTATCGAAAATCATACTCCCATAGCAGCACCATAATTTTCGATAAAGTTCCAAAAAACGTTACTCGTTAATTCATCAATTCCGGCGATTCCATCAACGCAAAAAACTGGTCAAATCGTGGCATAATCAAAATCTCCGTCCGTCGATTTTTAGCCTTCCCTTCCTCGGTTTGATTGTCTGCTTTTGGCATATATTCTGCGCGTCCTGCAGCGGTCAAACGCTCTGGCGAAACGAAGTGTTCCTCTTGCAATAGGCGCACAATCGACGTTGCCCGTTTGGTACTCAAATCCCAATTATCGTTCACACAATTGGTTGAAATCGGAGCATTATCGGTATGTCCTTCCACTAAAATATTGAGTTCATCGTGGTCATTAATCACCGCAGCTACCTTACCCAGCACCGACTCTGCCTCCTCTGAAACCCTTGAGCTTCCTGGGCTGAACAATAATTTATCCGAAATACTCACATAGACGATACCGCCTTTAACTTCGATTTCTACATCTTCGTCGTTGATGTCGTCGAGCGAGCGTTTGAGGTTCATAACCAGAGCGAGATTTAGCGAATCTTTCGATTGTACTTTCGCGGTCAAATCTTGAATAAAGGAATATTGTTGTGTGATATTTTCTAACGATTTGCGGATGCTTTGCGCGCCTTCTTTGTTGACAATCGAAAGGTCAGACATTCTATCGAGCAAGCTATTGGTGGTTGTTTGAGCATGTGCCAATTGGTTTTCTAACTGCTTGATTTGCTCATCTTTGAGGGCAACTTCTTTCTCTAATTTTGCTACTTCATCTTTGTTGCAAGCAGTAAAAAATAAGGGGATAGTGAGCAAGATTAATAACTTAAATCTATTCATTTTAGTGGTTTTGTTTTTGAAAAATAATATTTAGGTATCAAGTAATTAAGTACAGTGTAACAAAAGTTTTTTTGGTTTTAAGGGGGGAGAAAATTGCAAATTTTCGACCTCCAATAAAAACAATGCGCGTTGCCTGC
>CAYUNA010000983.1:0-1829 GCA_964445895.1 uncultured Saprospiraceae bacterium
ACAAAAAATTTAAAACACCTTCAACTCCTCCAATAATGCCCCCCGTTCTGCAAAATCTTTCCTCAATTGCCGAACGATTTTACTTGCCAATTTTGCTTCACCAATATCAAAAAGATGAAGCAGAATTTCGCGGGTTTTGACAGCAGGTTTGCGACCGAGATGATTGGTCAGGTAGCTTTTGATAAATACTAAATAGAGGTCTTTTATCTCCTTTCTAAAATCCGTCAGCAGCAGTTTATCGTAGCGTTGGAGGAGGTTGATAGATTTAAAATTGGTGATGTATTGCAATAAATCAGCCCATCGTTTTTCTTCCACATAAATGCGGGCTTGCACATCGCGTTTGAGCATTGAAAAGGGCATTTTAGCAATTTCGGTAAAAATTTGCTCCACCATTTTTTGCCAATCTTCGGTGTAGTTTTCTTTTAAAATTTGATAAAAATGGAAGTCTTTTTTAGCTAAAAACTGACGATAAGCATAATGCACTATTTTTTTCTGATTCTTTTCTGCCAACGCAATTTCTAATAAAAAATACTCAATTTGTATATTAATTAAAGTCGAAAACTTTTGCTTCAAACCTTTTTGGGCCAATGTTTTAGCTCGCTTGATTTCTCCATTTTCTAAAGATTTCTTTATGACAAAAACTAAAAAATTAGGCGTCGCAATATTGTCTGAAATAAAGGAATCAATAGCCGTTTTTACGTCTGATTTATTAAGCAAATTGAATTTTAAAATCAATAGATTTGCCCGGTAATTTTCCGTCAGCGTTTTTTTAATTAGCTCATTGTCAATGCTTTCCAGTAAGGTTTCTACTTTTTCATTATCATCTGAAATAAGATGCATCAATTCAAAAAAATGAGCTGCCACGCCATGCGCCCGATAAGTTGCTTTGGTGGATTCTTGCAGACAAAATTCCCAGATTATTTCTCGCAAATCTGGTGCGGGCTGCGCTTTCAGCAATTCTTCTATTTTTAAAAATGCAACTTCGACATATTGCTGCAAAATGGTTTCATCTCCTTTTGACTTACCAATGACGGGCGTTATTTTTTCAATAATGGACTGCAAAATCATTGCCCCTTCCAAATAATTTTCCAATGCAATCGCATCGTCGGTTTGTCCCATTAATTCCTTGCACAATTTCACCAATTGCTGCCAACCGCGATAGCTAATTGTTCCGTTTGTCAGCCGATTTCCTTTAATGGAAGCTTCCAACAATTGTCGATATTTCTCATGAATATTATCCATCGGAACAACCCCTGCAAATCGTGCTTTTAATGCCAAAGAAAATTGCCGATTGGCTTTGGCATACCCTTTCAAAAACGAATAAACTTGCCCTGGAGGAGCGTTGTCCAATATCGCCGCGACGGTCAATCGCTTCGGGGACGCTTTCTTTTTAATCTTGGGTGGATTAGCTATTTTCTGTCGTTCCTTCTCCTTTCGCAACGCCAAAAGCATCGCCCCAATGTGCTCACACAACTTCTTTTCTTTAAAAATCGAACATTCGCAGGTACAAGCCTTGACTTTGGTCGGAGAAATTTGAATTTCCACTTCTTTGTCCACTACCTTAGCCACCCAAAGATTGCGTTCCAGCTCTTTGAGTTCACCCACAAAACCCTGTTCGTAGAGTTGTTCGCCTACGACGAGTGACGTTTCGGGCAAGTGTTGCTCCAGATTTTTTAATGGAAAATTCATAATGGTTTCTACTTTTTTTTAGGAAACCTCCAAAGATACGAAAAATACCGCAGCCCGCTACTTTAGTAGTGCGGCAATCTAACATATACTATATACCAGGCTACTAAATACAGTGTAACAAAAGTTAGTTTGGTTTTTCA
>CAYUNA010000984.1:0-1827 GCA_964445895.1 uncultured Saprospiraceae bacterium
ACCGCCCCGCGCCGCAGGTGCGGGGGAGTGAGGTGTTTGAAGCTCGAAAATCTTACGATTTTCTCGCTTCTGATAATTCAAAGAAACTTACTTTACACTGTACTAATAGACTTAATAGATGTTATAAATCTATATCTTAAATGCGAAAATAATTAATTTGTTCGCCTTAATTATTACCAAAAAGAAAAATGCGTTTTGTAAGACATTTTGAGTTGTAAAATTCGTCCGAGAGATTACCTTTGCGCCTTGGTTTTTTCTATCTTTTGAAAAAAACTCATTAAAAATGCCGAATATATCAAACCGAGGTAGACATACTTACGCCTCTCCCATTAGAAAATTGAGTGGTTTTGCCAACCAAGCGAAGGCAGCGGGCAAGCGAGTTTATCATTTAAATATTGGACAGCCTGATATTGCTACACCAAAGGTTGCTTTAAATAAAATAAAGAATCTGGATTTATCTGTCGTTGCTTATGCACCTGCGGAAGGCATCCGCTCTTATCGAGAAGCATTGGTTGACTATTATAAATCGTTTGAAATAGAAGTGACGGCTGACCAAATTCTAATTACAACGGGTGCGTCTGAAGCCATATTGTTTAGTATGTTGAGTTGTATGGATGCGGGAGATGAAATCATTATTCCAGAGCCATTTTATGCAATTTATAACGGCTTTTCGCAAATGTCAGGCTTGACAATTGTGCCAATCACTTCTTATTTGGAAACAGGTTTTAAACTACCAGAAGTTGCTGAATTTGAGCAAGTTATCACTGAAAAAAGTAAAGCCATTTTTATTTGTAATCCTAATAATCCAACGGGTTGTTTGTATTCCAAAGACAATTTAATCGCGTTGGCTA
Organism: uncultured Saprospiraceae bacterium; assembly: GCA_964445895.1. Lineage (GTDB taxonomy): Bacteria > Bacteroidota > Bacteroidia > Chitinophagales > Saprospiraceae > CAYUNA01. The sequence goes on from CAYUNA010000984.1 coordinate 852, forward strand.
ATTTAGCAAAAAAGCATGATTTATTTCTGTTTGTCGATGAAGTGTATCGCGAGTTTTGTTATGATGATGGTGAATTTTTCTCTGCCCTCAACATTGACGGCATGAGCGAAAATGTAGTCGTTATGGACTCCATTTCTAAACGATTTAGTGCTTGTGGAGCACGAGTTGGCGCCTTGGTTACCAGAAATCAAGAGCTGTTAGATACTGTCGTTCGCTTTTCCAGATTGCGATTAAGCTCGCCGACTTTGGGACAAATTTTGGCAGAAGCTACCCTCTCCGAACCACCAGCCTATATCGAAATAGCCCGCTCTGAATATGACCTTCGTCGTAAAACCGTTTATGATAGATTGTCAAAAATGAAAGGGGTTGATTGTTACTTACCCGGCGGTGCATTTTATTGTTTTGCTCGACTCCCAATTGCTGATTCTGAACATTTCTGTCAGTGGTTGTTAGAAGATTTTGATTATCAAAACAAAACCGTAATGTTGGCGCCAGGAGGTGGTTTTTATGCAACCGAAGGTTTAGGTCAAAATGAAGTACGCATCGCTTATGTACTGAATGTCAATGACTTGCACAAGGCGATGGATTGTTTGGAAGAAGCCTTAAAGGTTTATAGCGAGATTTTTTAGTGCTAAAGATGAGTGGTTTTTTACTTTTGTACTCCATGATAAAATCTACGGTATGTACACATCTCGACTTGGTCATTAATTTGATAATTTTTCAAATACCATCCAGTTCTTTAACCTTTTTCTATCCGTCCGCACCACGATTTTCTTTTTTCAGACGGAGCAAAAGCTAGATTTTTCATAGAAATCCAGCTTTTGCTCCGTCTATAAAAAATAATCAGGTGGTGCGAACGGACAAAAAATAGAAAATGTACAAAATTCTATCTGATTTTCAATACAGGTAGTTTGTGTATACTGTGGATAATAAAGTAGCAGCTACTGGGAAAGTAGCAGCTACTAAAAGCTACTGG
>CAYUNA010000985.1:0-1826 GCA_964445895.1 uncultured Saprospiraceae bacterium
ATGAAACGAAGAATCTTTTTACAATCAAGCACAGCGGCAAGTTTAGGATTACTTTTTCCCATGATAGGGTGTCGGCAAGCTACTGGTGAAGCCGCTGTAAACCAGACAGCTTATCAAGAATTGGTGTTTTCATTATTAAAAGACTGGTGTGATGGAATGTTGAAGATGCAAATTAATAAACCTGAAAATGCCGAAATTCATGGTGCATTAGATTGTCCTGCTTGTAATAAAATTCATGGACGTTGTATGGATGCCGTCTATCCGTTTATGTACATGGCGGATAAAACGGGCGATAAAAAATACATGAACGCCGCGATTGATGTGATGGAATGGTCAAAAAACGTGACGCGACCTGATGGTAGTTGGACGGTTATTCCAAATCCAAAATCATGGCGAGGTATTTCTGTCTTTGGCGCGATTGCATTGGGGGAAGCCTTGCATTATCATGGACATATTTTGCCAGCTGACATCAAAGAAAAATGGACGGATAGATTGGCAAGGGTAGGGGACTATCTGTATAAGAATTTTGATATGACTTTTACCAATATCAATTACGGTTTTACGGCGGTTTATGCCTTGAACTTGTTAGGAAAGATATTGGAAAACGAAACCTATATAAACCGAAGCAGAGAACTCGCCAAAGAAATTAAAAATTGGTTTACAACACCACATCACTTACTTTTTGGAGAAGCAAAACCAAGCGATAAAAAAAGTGACAAAGGATTGTTAGGAGTAGATTTAGGATATAATGTCGAAGAGTCATTAAATGGGGTAGTGCAATATGCACTTATCGAAAAAGATGAAGAGTTACTTCAATTATTGACCAAAGCCCTCGAAGGACACTTGAATTTTATGCTGCCCGACGGCGGCTGGGACAATAGCTGGGGTACGCGACAATACAAATGGAGTTATTGGGGCAGCCGAACCACCGATGGTTGCCAAATTGCTTTTGGTATGATGGCAGATAGAAATCCTGCCTTCGGAACAGCTGCCTATCTAAGTACAGAATTACTACAACGCTGTACCGCCGATGGTTTATTACATGGCGGATTGCATTATACGACTCATGGCATCAAACCTTGCATACATCATACTTTTGCCCATGCCAAACCTTTGACAACACTATTGCATGAGCATGACCGAACTGCTCAAATTAACAAAACTGCTACTTTGCCAATGGTCGAAGCAGATGGTATTCAGCATTTCCCAGAGATAGATGTATGGTTAGCGGCAAAAGGAGATTTCAGGGCGACTGTTTCGACTTACGATTTTATTTATAAAGAAAAATCACAACAGGCAACGGGCGGTTCTATAGCTCTATTGTATCATTTGAAAGTGGGGCCAATTTTTACGGCGAGTATGGCCAAATATTTATTGGTAGAGAAAAATAATCAGCAACCCAATCCTGGCAAGGAAGAAGTGGTCTTAACGCCTCGCATCGAACTATTTGAGGAGGGAGAATGGTTTACCAATATTTATGATTTAAAAGCAAAAGTTGAAACCGAGGAAGATGAGCAGTCTTGTAAATTTCAAGTCGCTGCTAATTTGGTCAATGAAAAAAGAGAAGCCCCAAAAGGAACAGAGGCAAAGTATCGGTTTGATTATTTATTGACTGATGAGAAAGTAGAAATCAGAGCGCAACAAATAAATAAATCCAAAACTTCATCAACGGCAAGATTAGTCTTACCAATCGTATCCCCCACAGGGGAAGAAGTCAAGCAAAGTGCTCCAAATCGAATTGAAATTAGTAAGCCAGAAGGATTGTTAATAGTCGAAGCTAATGTCCCATTACAAATAAAAAAGATGGAAAAAGAACGGGCTTTTAA
>CAYUNA010000986.1:0-1826 GCA_964445895.1 uncultured Saprospiraceae bacterium
GAGTTACGTTGAAAGTAAGAGTTACTTTAAAAGTAACTCTTACTTTCAACGTAACTCCTACTTTATGGCATCGGCAGTCGCCTTTGCGTTGTCAATTGCATCCAAATTACTACCACTCATTTTTCTTCCATTTTTTATAAAAAGATTGGGTTGGAAAAAGAGCATTCAATATTTTGTCATCATTGGAATGACGTTGGTGGTATTATTTTTTCCATTAATTAACGGCGTTTTTATCGAAAATTTTGGCAATAGCCTTAACCTTTATTTTCAAAAATTTGAGTTCAACGCCAGCATTTATTACCTCGCTCGCTGGATTGGTTTTCAAACCATTGGCTGGAATATGATTGCCGTAATTGGACCAGCGTTGGCAATTTGTACGCCGATTTTAATATTTTTGATGGCAGGATTGGAAAGAGTGGGAGATAAGTCTTCAGCCCCTAAAGGGGAACAAATCCGAAATGAAAAACGAGAATTAAGTCATTTAGAATCAAACTCCCCTTTAGGAACTGGGGGCGAACACACCATGAATTCCATGCATATCTGGCAATCTCTTTCTACGAAACTGCTCTTCGCTATCTGCATTTACCTATTTTTTACCACCACTGTTCATCCTTGGTACGTGGCGCTACCGCTTGTGCTATGCTGCTTCACACGCTTTCGATTTCCTGTCGTATGGTCTGGATTTATCGTACTGACGTATATAAATTATAGCTACCCAACTTATCAGGAAAACCTATGGATGGTCGGGTTAGAATATGCAACTCTTGGATTATTTTTGATATATGAACTAAAATTAACCGATAAATTCCCGCAAGTCCGCTATCTTCGCGGCAGAATTAACTAAATACCGTTTTTCGATACCCGTAAGTATTCCAAACTGGATTAAAGACTTTCTATGACTACTCGGACTGAAATTTATAAAGACCTCTGTGCTGCTAAGGCAAAAGGGGAAAAGAAGTTTGTATTGTTGATTGACCCAGATGAAGAAAAACTGGGTAATTTGGAGCGTATGCTTGACTTATCGATGCAAGCGGGTGTAGATTATTTTTTCGTAGGCGGGAGCTTGATTGTGGATGACCGTATGGAATTTGTCTTGCGGAAAATCAGGGCTTTGTCTTCTATCCCTACTATTCTTTTTCCAAGTAGCCCGCTGCAAGTGAATGATAAAGCAGATGCTATTTTGTTTTTATCACTAATTTCTGGACGAAATTCCGAATTTTTAATTGGAAATCATGTGGTAGCAGCACCGTATTTAAAAAAGAGTTCCCTCGAAATTTTGCCCACCGGCTATATGCTTGTTGATGGTGGAAAACCAACGACGGCATCGTACATGAGTAATACAAATCCTATCCCTTACGAAAAAGATGAAATAGCGATGTGTACGGCAATGGCAGGTGAAATGTTGGGTTTGAAATTAATGTATTTGGACGGAGGAAGCGGTGCAAAAAATCCAGTGAGTACTTCAATGATTAAAAGCGTTAGCCGAGCAATTGATGTACCATTAATCGTTGGTGGCGGTATCAAAACGCCAGAAAAAGCCTTAGCAAATGTAGAAGCAGGAGCAGATGTCGTCGTTGTTGGAAATGCAATTGAAAAGAATCCAAAGTTGATTTTTGAAATGGCTGCGGCGGTGCATTCCGTCAATGTGGAGGTCTAAATGAGACAATGATTACGATAAGGTGTATCAAAATCAAAAGTAATGCTACTGAATTTTTTGCTATCACCTACCCGTCTGCACGACTATAAATATTCTCTCAGACGGAGCAAAAACTCGATTTTTTTAAAATAAGATTTTTGCCCCGTCTGAGATTTAATTTTGCGCTTAA
>CAYUNA010000987.1:0-1822 GCA_964445895.1 uncultured Saprospiraceae bacterium
CTTTTTACACAGTGTACTTAACATCAGTTATAAGTTATTTTTTAAATGACGTTTAGCTGTTTAATTTAAATTTCCCGCTATTTTCTCACATGTTTCAATCAACGTTTTTACAATATTTTCATTAGTCAAAGGATTAACAAAGGTCGTTCGTAAAAACAGTCGCTCTCGCAATCTGGTTTGCACGATAAAAAATTCACCTTCCTTTAAAATCCGTTCTCGGATTGCTGCATTTAAATCGTCTAATTCCTTTTCTGACAATCCTTTTTTGACAATTCTGAAACAGACAATATTGGATTCAGGAATAGCTGTACCAAGTTCAAAATTGGGGTTTTGTGCCAATAGTTGAGCAAACTGTTTCGCTAAATCATAAAGGTGATTGAGGTTGTCTTCAAATAGCTGTTCGCCATAAGTTCGGAGGGTGAGGAAGACGCGAAAAGACATTGACGTTTTGGTCAATTCGAAGGTGCGTTTGGCGAGATTGTACCATTCTTGTCCTTCTGAATTTGACCATAGATAGTCTGCTTTTTGAGCAAAAGTCCGATAAGAATTCATGCCATTTTTAAAAATGACGGCGGTGACTAAAGTTGGCATCATTAGCATTTTATGAAAATCTAAAATAACAGAATCCGCTCGTTCTATACCATTTAAAAGAGGGCGGTATTTTTTAGAAAAAAGCAACCCTCCTCCATGTGCTGCGTCGATGTGAAACCAGAGTTTTTTTACTTCACAAAAATCAGCAATTGCGTGTAAATCATCGTGTGCTCCTGCGGAAGTTGAACAAGCGTTTCCTATAATACCGATGACTTTAATACCTTCATTTTCAGTTTGTTGAAAAATGCCTTCCAATTGAGAAACATCCATCTTGAAGGCATCATTTGAAGGGACTTTAACCAAGCCTGTTGCACCCATTCCCATTACTCGAATGGCTCTATCTATGGAATAATGAGCTTCTTCTGAAACTAAAAACGCGTATTTTTTATCCTCAAAACCATGTTGCCAAACTTCGCGCTCAATCATCTTGGCGCGGGCGCACAATAGGGCGGTTAAGTTACCTAAAGTGCCGCCGTTGGTTAGAAACCCGTCGGCTGTTTCGGCATTGATTTTCATTTTGGTAGCGAGCAATTGAACTAAAATTCGCTCCATTGCCACACCCGCCGTTCCTTGTTCAAAAATACCCATGCCTGTATCTAAAAAAGCACCAAAGAAATCCCCCAAAGCCGCTAAAGGTAAGGCGGCCGAAACTTGATGACCAATGTATTTTGGATGATGAATGTGTATCATTTCATTAATGACTTTCTGAAAAAAATCATCAATATTCGGATTAGGGGCAGTTTCTAAATCCGCTTGCCATTCTTTGACCAAATCAGTGGGTTCATGCCAATTTAAAACTTTAGTGGAGGTGCTTTCGGTTTGCACATTTTTTAAATAATCTGCTAAAATATTGACTAAATTATGCCCTTGTTGACGGAACGTTTCGGGGTCGTAGGCTTGCTTTAATAATGGTGTCATGTTGTTTTTTTAATCGGTATGAAAATACGATAAAACGACTATCTTGATGAGATGCTAAGTAGCAAGTAAACCATCGTCTGATTGAAATTGTTTTTTGCCTTTAGGTTATTCTTTAAACAATCCTAAGTAGTAAGTCAAGCTAATTATGATAAGTTGGCGCGGATAATTATTCCGTCTCTTGTCACTTTAAAAATTCTCCTGTAGCGACGGCTATAGTCGATTTTTAAAATAACAAGAGACAAAAAATTCTCTCACGCGAACTTATCACTATTAACTTGACTTACTACTTAGGAACGCGAAATAAATAAATTGA
>CAYUNA010000988.1:0-1820 GCA_964445895.1 uncultured Saprospiraceae bacterium
CAAAATCATTTTTCATCCTCAAACTCCTCTTGGTTTAAATGCAAAGAAACTTTTGTTACATGGTTCTACTATACAGTGTACTTTGGAACGCGAAACTGATAACCTTAAAATCTGCTGGTTCAAGAATTTCAGTATATTAATTTCACATTCCTTAAAAACATCATCAATGCGTTACTTTATCTTCATTTTTTTATTGTTTCTAAATTTAAATACATTTAGCCAAACCGTCTCTGAAGAATCTCATATTGCAGCCGATTTTCCTCGACAGGTAGGCTTCGATGTGACTAATTTGTTGTCTCAATTTCTTAATTTTTCAAGTTCTTCTTCTTTTAATAATCCCGCTTATTTTATTAGTTTGAAAAAGCGAAAAAATGATAAAATCAATCGCATGGGATTGGGTTTAGCATTTGAAATTGAGGGACAAGGGGCAGGAACAAGTTCTGATGTGTTAGTCAATTTTCGGGCAGGGCGAGAGAAGCAGATTAATTTTATGAACCGTTGGCGTTTTTCTTACGGGTTTGATTTTAAAACTAATTTTTCTTACCGAAATATTGGCAATACCGATGTCAGTCGGACGCAATTAGGTTTAGGCGGTGCGCCTATTTTTGGTCTCGAATTTTTCATCAATCCTCGACTTTCTTTGTCTACTGAAGCCGCTTATAATGTGTTTTTTGTAGTGAATAATCAAGATGGAGAAACGGACTTAGGAGGCATTGGAACGATGTCACTGCCGAGGTCGTTGGTGGTGAATTTTTCGTTTTAAAAATAGTATTTGCGGCATCTTTAAGCATATTTTCTTTGGGGTGTGCGGATAGAAAGTAAACATATTTGTTCCCTGAACCATCGCAGCAGCACTTACTATTTTTTTTGGAAGCGAGAAAATTTTACAATCTTCTCGCTTCCAAAAATTAGCATAAATTGACTATGTTTTTAAAATCTGAAAATTATTCTCCTTTAAAATCCGCTGCACGCTTTTCAATAAAAGCCGTCGCGCCTTCTTTAAAATCTTTCGTCCCAGCCAAATTACCAAATTCTGTCACTTCCTTTTGAAAGCCATCCTCATCATACTGAAAATAGGCATTGACAGTTTCGATAATTTTTTGAATGGCGATTGGGCCTTTGGTCAGGATTTTAGCCATCATTTCCTTGGATTTTGCTACCTCTTCACCTACAGGTACGACCTGATTCACCAGTCCCAGTCGTTGTGCTTCGTCCGCTCGCAACATATCGCCTGTCATGCACAATTCCATTGCTTTTCCCTTACCAATCAACTGAATTAATCGCTGTGTTCCTGCATAACCCGGAATAATTCCGAGATTCACTTCTGGCTGCCCAAATCGTGCTTTTTCGCCTGCAATTCGTAGATGACAAGCCATCGCCAATTCACATCCTGCCCCCAAAGCAAATCCATTCACCGCCGCGATAACGGGTTTTGGAAATCGCTCAATAAAGAAAAATGCCTCTTGTCCAAAACGGGATTTTTCTGTCGCCTTTTCTACATCTAAGGTCAAAAATTGCTTAATATCTGCACCCGCAACAAACGCTTTTTCGCCTGCACCAGTAATGATAATTCCTTTTAAATCAGCGATTTGCAATGCTTTAGTTCCAAAAAAATCATGCAATTCTTTCATTGTTTCATCATTAATTGCATTCAATGATTTTGGTCGATTCATGATGACGAGGTAGATGCCGTCGCCTTCGTTTGAAATGGAAATAAATTCGTAATTCATATTTAGTTGTTAGTTGATTTTTTTGACAAAGAACGGAAATAACGCCTAACTATTTAGAACTTATGGCATTAAATTTTAGATATGCTCTTA
>CAYUNA010000989.1:0-1819 GCA_964445895.1 uncultured Saprospiraceae bacterium
GCTCGTAGTATTTGTTATAAAATTTGATTATTTGCTCGCCTCTCTGACCCCTGACCCCTGACTCCTGACACCTGATTCCTGATTCCTCTAAACCTTAAAAACCCTTCCAAAATATCCACTCAATTCCTCCACAACCAAATCCTTATCCTCCTCCACCTCAATCCCCGACAAAATCAACGCCAACCGCTTCTTATATTCCATCTGCATCATTCGCCCAATCTGAATCCGTTGCGCTTGCGGCGACCCCGCCCCGTGCATACTTTCGGTCAAATAACCAACGGCATTTCGACCCATCGTCATATTTTCAATGAGGCGCAAAATGCGAATGCGGTCTTCCGTTTTCACCGTCGCCTTACCGCGCAAATATTTCTTTAGTAACCCACCAATTTCGGGATGGTTTAAATCTTTTTCTGACGGCAAAGTCGAAACCCAACCACCACCCAAATCTTGCGCCAAACGAGCCACTTCAAACGGCAATTTCGTCACATGATGTTTGCAGACATTCGCTAGCATTTCATCGGCAATAAAAGCTCCTGATTTGGTCGCGTAGCCTTGATAAGAAGCCGCCACACCCGTTCCATAAATCGTCTCATTCAAATGCGTCATTTCCACCAATTTATCCTTAATATGCGACGCTTTTGGTACACCGTTCATCTCCGCAATCGCGCCCGCTGCCCCTATTAACACATCCCCTACTCCACATTTACAAACATAACTCCGCCGATGATACGTCGTAAATCGCTCCACCAACATCGCCGCAAAATCATACTCACCATCCATAAAAATATACTCATTTGGAATAAACACCTCCTCAAAAATCACCATCGCCTCCTGTCCCCCGTACTCCGCATTGCCGACATCAATTGTGCCGCCTTCCATGCTGCGTGTATCGCACGATTGGCGACCATAAATATACGTAATCCCCTCGGCATCAACGGGTATTGCACCGACAATCGCATAATTTTCGTCATTTTCGCCCAAGCGCATCGTCGGCATCACAATCATATAATGCGAATTGATACAGCCCGTTTGGTGTCCTTTCGCGCCCGTGATGTACACGCCCTCCGCCGTCCGTCGCGACACATGCACAAACATATCAGGGTCGTCCTGCTGATGCGGCGCGAGACTTCTATCCCCCTTCACATCCGTCATCGCACCACCGACGACGAGGTTGTCGCGGTGCATTTTGGTTAAAAATTCTTTCAAGCGCGCGTGGTAGCTCGTGCCATTCGCTTCATCCATTTCAAAGGTCACCGAATACAGCGCATTGAAGGCATCCATGCCCACGCAACGTTGGAAACAAGTGCCCGTTAGTTGCCCCAATTTTCGCTGCATTTTATTTTGCAAAACTAAGTCTTCTGCACTCGTGCAGACGTGCAAAAAGCGGCTGACCATTTCTCCTGTAAACGGCGATTTTACCGCCGCCAATTCGGGGGCAGCTATCGCCAAATCGTAGGTTTTCGCCAGCGCATTGATGGAGGGGCGAATCATGGGGTGGTCGATGGGTTCGGGGACGAGTTCGCCGAAGAGATAGACCTTGAGGTTGCGGTTTCGGAGGGAGGTGAGGTAGTCTTGGGAGGTGGTTATTTTTGTTGTGTTTTTCATTTTATTTTTTGAAAATACAAAAGTCTCAAAGACTTTTGTATTCTTAAATAATGCTATTTTCAACTCATTTCAATTGCTATAGAATCTGAATGTTTCCATTTTCATTAAAAATTACGCAGTAAATTTCAAGGGTTCCGCTATATTGTACTTTTTGCTACCTAAGAATACAAAAGTTTTAGAAACTTTTGTATTGCCTAAAGCCGCCTAGCACTTA
>CAYUNA010000990.1:0-1808 GCA_964445895.1 uncultured Saprospiraceae bacterium
ATTGACAAAAAATGATTTGCAAGATACCAATCGCAGGATATTGAAAAAGCTTACAAATGATGATGTCTTATAATATTATTAATTTTCACTAAAACAGCAATTCTTTCCAAAAAACAAAACGATTACAATCAAATCTGTTTTTTCTCTGGTGTTTGACAGGGGTTATCTTTCAAGTTAATTATTTGTGTAACAAGTAATTATGAGACTCTCTTACCCTTTTGTCAACGCCAGTTTTTATTGGTTCAGGTTACTTTACCCTACAAAAATAAAAATCACTATATGATGATTAGGAGAACTCAAAATACAGTTCATTATCTAATTTTTGTCCGTCCGCACCACGGGATTATTTTTTATAGACGGAGCAAAAGTTGGATTTTTATGAAAAATCCAGCTTTTGCTCCGTCTGAAAAAAGAAAATCGTGGTGCGGGCGGATAGAAAAAGGTTAAAGAACTGGATTGTATTTGTAAAATCATCAAATTAATGACCAAATCGAGATGTGTTCATACCATAGGTCATAAGTACTGTGTAAAGTAAGTTTCCTTATATTTTGGGAAGCGAGAAAATCGCAAGATTTTCGAGCTTCAAAAAAGACAATGCGCTTTGCCTGAGGCAAAGCGGTTGAGGGTTTTAAGGGGCAGAAACGAGTTTTACAAACTCATTTTCGCCCTTTAAAATCCCTTTTAAACAACCCCGCACTATTTTCTATTGGAGGTCGAAAATTTGCAATTTTCTCCCTCCTGATAATTTAAAGAAACTTTTGTTAAGTAGGTTTACAATGTATTTATCTCCTAAAAAAATAGAAATCTGTAATTTTTTTGTACATTCGGATTTTAAAAGAAGTTACTCGTTGTCAATAGTTTGCACCATAAATAACAAGTAACCAATCACGAATTACGAATAAACAGTTATGAAATCACTTGAATTTAATTGGCAAACAAAAGCAGATCTAAATATCTACGCGAAGGAATGGGTTCCTGCTAACCCAAAAGCCGTTATTTGCTTAGTACATGGCTTAGGTGAACATGTAAACCGATACGAACATTTTGCTAAATACTTTGGTCAACATGGCTTCGTAACGATTGGCAACGATCATCATGGGCATGGAAAATCGGGTGGAAAACGAGGGCATACGCCAGATTATGAGTCATTGATGGAGGAGATTTCGCAATTGGTCGTCAAAGCTACAGAACGCCACTCTGGCTTACCAATTTTTTTATACGGACATAGCATGGGCGGCAATTTAGTCATGAATTATGTATTGTCTCGTAATCCGAAAATCTCTGGAATGGTGGCTACGGGGCCCGTCATTCAAGTACCAGAAGCAGCCCAACCCTCAGCAGGTTTGATGATGATGGCAAAGGTGATGAACAAAATTTTTCCAAGTTTACAACAACCGAACGGCTTAGATGCAAACAACATTAGCAGCAATCCAGCGGAAGTTGAAAAATACCTGGCTGACCCGCTTGTGCATGATAAAATCTCTATGCGATTGGCATTAGTTCTATTGGAAAAAGCAGCTTTTCTGGACAAATATACAGGAGAAATGCCGATTCCAACACTACTGATGCACGGAGAAAAAGACAATATTACTTCGCCGCAAGGCACCATCGATTTTGCTAAACGTGTAGGCGGTGAAATGACTTTTAAATTGTGGAATGATATGGTTCATGAGATTCACAATGAACCAAAGCAAATGGAAGTGTTTAAGTTTGTGTTGGAATGGATGAAGAAAACGTTGAGTAATAGAACTTAAGTGATGCGAACGGACTGATGAAAGCAAAAGAGTTTTCAGCGTCAATCATTTTGA
>CAYUNA010000991.1:0-1805 GCA_964445895.1 uncultured Saprospiraceae bacterium
GGGAGTGTTTTTTTTGAAGCTCGAAAATCTTGCGATTTTCTCGCTTCTTAAAATATAAAGAAACTTACTTTACAGTGTATTAAGGCAAATGCATCAAAATAGATTAGCAGTTTTTGCTCCGTCTGAAAAAAGAAAATCGTGTTGCGGGCGAACAGAGAATGGCTAAAGACCTATTATTATTTTAAAGTGCCAAAGTAGAATTAGTAATGGTGAAAAAATATAGCAGAAGCGTAGCATCCGTTAATCAACCTTACTTCCACTTCTCCATATTTATCATAGATTTTGGGTAATCTACGCCGATTTTTACACCATATTTTTCTTGTTCGTGTGCTGATAAGTAGTCTGGGCGATGAATTTTTTCGACAGGTATTTCTGCCAATTCAGGCACCCATAATTTTACAAAATTGCCTTCCGAATCATAGCGTTTTGCCTGTTTGATAATATTAAAATAGCGGTCTTCTCGCGGGTCGCTGCCCACTCCTGCGATATAATTCCAGTTGCCATAATTGCTGGTAGGGTCGTAGTCAATCAACTGACTTTCAAAGTATTCTGCGCCCATTTGCCAATTGACTTTGAGGTCATTGATTAAAAAACTGGCGACATTTTGCCGACCGCGATTGGACATAAAACCCGTGTTGGCAATCTCTCGCATATTGGCATCAATAAATGGAATACCTGTGCGTCCTTCCACCCAAATTTGTAGCAGGTCGTAATCGTCTTGTAGCGACCATTTTTCCTCTCCGCGCGTTCCTGTTTTTTGAAAAATCTGATTGCCGTGTTTTTTAGCCATAAAGCGGAAAAAATCACGCCACATCAATTCAAAAAACACCCAATAAGTTGACTTGTTTTTAGTTTTGGTGGCTTCGTATTTGGTAAGTTCCTGGTAGATTAATTTGGGGGATAAACAACCTTGTGCCAACCATGCTGAAAACTTAGTAGAGTAGTCGCCACCAACCATTTCATTGCGCGTTTCTTTATAGGTTTTTGCCAAATCTGTTTCCCAAAAATAGTAATGCAATCGTTCTAAAGCGGCTGTTTCGCCACCCTTATAATTCAAAACGGCGCGCTCGTCTTGCTCTACTTTATCCAAACCAAAATCTGCCAGGGTGGGGAGTTCTCCAATTTCATAAGCAGGGTCAAATGGAGCAATTTCAGTAGGACTCGGCAGCGGTTCACGGATACCGACAAAACGCTCTACTTCCTTTCTAAAATGAGTAAAAGTATCAGGGATATGTGTTACAGGAAACGGCAAATCGCCTGTATGATACAGCATCTTTCCGCGAGAATACCGGATTTCTTGACCGACAGACCAAAGCCTTTTTTCTAAAGCATCTTGCACATCGACTTCCTCTTGTGTCCGTTCGCGATTGCAAAAAATCCAGTTAGATTTATAGGCATGTGCCAAATTGAAAAGTATCTCTTCGGGCTTTCCAATTTTTACGATTAAATTTGACCCTAATTTTTGTAACGATTGCCGCAAATCCTCTACGGACTCAATGATAAATTGCGCTCGAATACTGCCAGTTTTAGGAAAGCCGAACTTTGTTTTTCCTCTAAATGTACGCTCATCAAAAACGAATACGGGAAGAATTTCGTCGCAATTTTTCAATGCATCCGTCAATGCAGTATTGTCATGAATACGCAAATCTTGTCGAAACCAAACAATGCCTTTTCGATTTTTCATAAGTGTATTTTTTGATTGAAAAAACTATAGCTACAATTTATAAACAGTTGCCAGTTATAATGGTGCTCAAAAAGCGGAAGTTTTATCCCTTAAGCAGGAAATGGTTTTGGTGAAAAATATC
>CAYUNA010000992.1:0-1804 GCA_964445895.1 uncultured Saprospiraceae bacterium
AGCCATTTTTCGAAATTAGTCTGTTGAATCAACAAATTTCTACCCGTCATACCTCAACAAAACCCATAATCTCCAAATTGCCACGCACAACATTTAATTCCAAAATCGACTACAGTTCGAGTGAGACGCCTACCGAAAAAGTTGGACCATCATAGACGTTTTTGCGGTCAATCAGCGTGCCAGAAAAATCGGCATAGCTGGCGATTAATTGCCATTTTTCATTTAGTTTATACATTGTCGTAACCCCCAAAGAAGTATAGGTCGTGCCTTCTCCATATAAAAAAGAAGCAGAGGGACTGTCTTTATCTGATACTTGACCTTGCATTTTTAATTTGCCAATCAGGTATAATTTTTCAAAAAATAAATGCCCAATTTCTGCTCCACTTTGCCATTGGTTGCTGAATGATTCTGTTCTAAAATTTATACGTCCATAGAGACTCGCAAAAGTTTTGCCTTGATGAAAAGACTGAGAAATCGCGAGTGTCGTCCAAATGTTAAATTCTCCATCAGAGGTTGGAATATTGATTTGATTAACAAAGCCTAATTCGTCGGGTTCTTTAGCATTTGCCAATTGCACGCCGTCGTTAGTTGGGATATCAAAATCAACTTGTATAGAAATTGGAATAGATTTTACCAGGCCATATTTCAAGCCTAATTGAATGCTTCCCACGCCTGCAATGGTTTCAGTTGTGCTAAAATTATTGAACACCAATACGGGAATATCAGCCACTGCGGTCAATCGGTCAGTCAGACCATATTCACCAAATAACAACAATCCACGACTATTAAACGTGCTGCCATTGTCGAATAATTGTCCATCGGTATTGTAAAATTTATTGGAGCTAAAGTTTGATACAACAGCTTGAGTATATAGTCCTTTTGCCTCTCTAACCCAGCCATTTTGAGCATTAGCAGATAGCGTAGAGAGCGCTAATATTAAAGTAAGGATATGTAAAGTTTTCATAAGTAATTTTATTTTAAAAAAAAAGTTGTTTAAAAATGCTCATTGCCTTAGCGATAAGATTCTTAAACAACTTTAAGTTATTCATTAGTTGATTCGTTATTATTTAGAGCAATAGAAATGCTCTAATGCTGTATCCTATTTTCTTAGGACTACGGCATATTTACGTGACATACTCAACTTTTATTGAATAGTGGCTGTACCAAAAGGAATACTTGCAGTGTTACACCATAAAATTACGTTCGTAAAATTGCTTGGAACAGATTGACTCAATTTGATAAATTGTTCTCCATTCGATTGTACAGGACCTGCCAAAATCAAATCTGGATTACCGTTTGCGGGGTCTGCCGTGAAAGTATCAGAAGTACAAAAATAAACGGATACCGTACCTGTTGCTAATTCTGTAGTAAAATCATTGGAAAATCGGAGGAAATTTACATTGTCTGCATCTGTACCCAATTCTACAGTGCCTTGTGTTGGTGTGTTGTTTTGTGCAGTCAAACTTCCGCTACGCAAAACGGTTAGTGTACCATTTGGTTCAGACGAATCAATTGTAATCGTTTCGTCATCTGAACAACTGGTCATAGCAAAAGAGATAACTAATAAAACTAAGAGAGAAGAAAAGAAATTCTGTTTCATGTTTAAAAATTTTTTGTAAAATAAATGCCCTGAAAAAATAAAATTTGAAATTCCAAAGCGGTTAGTTATTTAATAATTATGGCGCAAAAGTAAAGGCAGGATATCACAGAAGTATCACAGGGAAATGACAACTCCTTAAAACTTGTCAGTGACAGGACAGTTGGTAAATGCTAACCTATAAATAAGCGAGTTTAGGAACGCGAA
>CAYUNA010000993.1:0-1799 GCA_964445895.1 uncultured Saprospiraceae bacterium
CAAAGCGGTCCTTTTATAGATGAATTGTTTATTGATTGAAAATTAGCCACGAAGACACAAAGTCACGAAGGTCTAAATTAAAACTTAGCGTCTTTGAGCCTTCGTGGCAAAAAATATTTTAAAATGAAAAAAATCATAATACTCTTTCTTGCTGCTTTTTATTTTATAAGCAGCAAAGCACAAGAAAATCAACCGAATGTTCTCGTTTTTTATGTAGATGATTTACGAGCAGAATTGGGGTGCTATGGTAGCGAAACCGCTATCACGCCCAACATAGATAAATTGGCAGAGGACGGTGTAAAGTTCAACAAAGCGTATGTTCAGCAAGCAATTTGTGCGCCTTCGAGAATGAGCACTTTGACGGGTTTGCGCCCCGAAAACTTAGGTATTTACAGCATTTTTACTCCGTTGAGAAAAGTACATAAAGATGTTGTTTCTCTGCCTCAATTATTTAATGAAAATGGATACAAAACCATTAGTATCGGCAAGGTCTATCATCATGGTAGTGATGATAAAAATGTTTGGACGACCTACTTAAAAAAAGAACGAAATAGTTATTTAAAACCAGAAAATATTGCCTTGATGAAGCGTCTAAAAGAGGAAGGCGTGAAACCAATAAAAGGTCCCGCTTTTGAAAATGCAGCGGTGGAAGATGAAGCGTATAAAGACGGTCGTGCTGCCAAATATGCCATAGAGACCCTTCACAAAGTAAAGGACGATAAATTCTTAATGTTCGTGGGTCTGAGTAAGCCACATTTACCCTTCAATGCGCCAAAAAAATATTGGGATTTATACGATAAAAATGATTTTGAAATACCTTCCAGAAAAAAACCTGAGGGTGCTTACCGATTGGCTTTAAGTCGGTGGGGCGAATTAAAAAACTACTCCAACATTCCCAAAAAAGGAGACTTGGATGATGATTTGACCCGAGACTTGATACACGGTTATCATGCGAGCGTGAGTTACATTGATGCACAAATCGGGAAAATAATGACGACTTTGGAAGAATTAGATTTGCGGAAAAACACCCTCATTATTTTTATGAGCGACCACGGTTATAAAATCGGCGAATATGCTGCTTGGTGCAAGCATTCCAACATGGAAATAGATGTAAGAGTCCCTTTAATCATCAGCAGAGAAACGGCTTATCAAAAAAGAGTTACGGGAAAAACATCGGATGCTTTGGTAGAAAATGTGGATATTTTTTCAACTTTAGTGGACATCTGCGATTTGGAATCGGCACCCATTTCAGACGGAAAAAGTATCGTACCTGTATTGGACAAACCTAATAAAAAATGGGACAAAGCGGCTTATAGTGTCTATGCCAGAGGCGAAAAAATCATGGGTGTGACGACTACCGACGGTGAATGGCGCTACACGGAATGGAGAAATTCTAAAACACACGAAATTTTAGGAGCGGAATTATATCAGCATAAAAACAGCCTTTTGTCTTATGAAAATCTATCGGAAAATCCCAAGTATGCAAAAGTAGAAAAGAGAATGAAAAAGCTTTTAGATGTTCAATTTCCTCGAACGGGAAAGCCTTTTTTGCAGAATGATATTCCAAGGAAAAAATAAAAAAACATAATGCTCAATATTTTTAAAGTAATCCTATTAATATGCCTTCTTCCAATTGCTCTGTTTGCACAAGCGCAGCAGCCGATAAAAGACGCACTTGAAATAGGTTTCA
This sequence comes from uncultured Saprospiraceae bacterium, assembly GCA_964445895.1. GTDB lineage: Bacteria > Bacteroidota > Bacteroidia > Chitinophagales > Saprospiraceae > CAYUNA01. Next base: position 1,691 of record CAYUNA010000993.1, read on the forward strand.
AAAATCCACCCAACCAAGCCAAAGCCAGAACCTGGTGGCATTGGATAAGTGGCCATGTTTCTAAATCTGGAATTACAAAAGACTTAGAAGCGATGAAGGCGGTAGGCAT
>CAYUNA010000994.1:0-1797 GCA_964445895.1 uncultured Saprospiraceae bacterium
ATTTTTTCCATTAAAATCAATGGCAAAAAGTTGAGACAAACCGTGGTCAGCCAACTGGCAACCCAAGGAATGAAAAAACTCAATTCGATTTTCTAAAGCAGACATCAAATCATCAAAAGTGGAAATATCACTTCCAATAATTCCTTCTAATTTTTCCAGAAAAACTAAAAAATCAGGATTATCAATGACGACAAATTTATCAGGTCGAAAGGTGGGAAGCATTTTCAGACTGCTTTCAGAATTAAATTCCTTTTGATGAAATTCCAGACTATCCGTTGGGTGGTCGGTCGTACAAACTACTTCCACTTTCATTTTTTGCAATAATCCTTTTACCGAAAAGTCTGATTGTTGCAAGGCAGCATTAGTCTGCTCATAAATTTCATTTGCAGACTTAGCGTCCAACAATTTTTTGATACCAAAATAGCGTTGCAACTCCAAATGCGTCCAATGATACAAAGGATTTCGCATGGTGTATGGAACGGTTTCAGCCCACTTCAAAAATTTATCTCGGTCGTTTGTATTACCTGTTATAAATTTTTCATCAATACCATTCGCACGCATCGCTCGCCATTTATAATGGTCTCCTTTCAACCAAACTTCTGTTATTGTTGAGAAGGTTTTATCATTGGCAATTTCGTCAGGTGGCAAATGATTGTGATAATCAATGATAGGCAAATCCTTCGCAAAGTCATGGTACAACTTTTCAGCAGTTGAATTTTGTAAAAGAAAATTATCGTCTAAAAATGGTTTTATCATTATCGTATTTTGCTGCTAAGAGTTTGATTTTATAATGCCTAATTCCAATCCACGCAGCTCTGCCAATCCTCTCAATCTACCGATAGCAGAATAGCCTGGATTAGTTTTTTTAGTCAAATCATCCAACATCTTATGACCATGGTCAGGGCGCATTGGAATATGGCAATCTTGTTTAGCTGCTGCGTGCAATAAATTTTTCATCACCGCATACATATCCACATCTCCATCCAAATGGTCGGCTTCGAAGAAGTTCCCTTCTGCATCTCGTTTTGTCGCTCGGAGATGTATAAAATTGATACGTTCTCCAAATTTCTCGACCATACTTGGTAAATCATTATCTGGTCTTACGCCAAATGAACCCGTACAAAAACACAAGCCATTATTATGAGATTTTACTTTTTCAAAAATAAAATCAACATCACTTTCTGTACTCAAAATCCGAGGAAGCCCCAGCAATGGGAAAGGTGGGTCATCGGGATGAATTGCTAATTTTACATTCGCCTCATCCGCTACAGGAGTTATTTGTTGTAGGAAATAAACCAAGTTATTTCTAAGGGTTTCGGTATCAACATCTTTGTAAGTATCTAAAATAGCTTGGAATTTTTTCAAATCCAAAACACCTTCTGTCGTTCCTCCCGGTAAGCCGGCAATGATATTTTTAGTTAATTTTTCTTTATCCGCATCTGTCATTTTTGCCAAGTGATTTTTGGCTTTTTCAATCTCGGATTCAGAATAATCATTTGCCGCATTTGGTCTATTTAAAATAAATAAATCAAAGGCAGCAAAAGCCGCTTTTTCAAAAAACAAAGCAGTAGAACCATCAGGCATTTTCTTAGCCAACTCGGTTCTTGACCAATCCAAAACAGGCATAAAATTGTAGGTCACAATTCGGACATCACATTTTGCCAAGTTGAAAATGCTTTGTTTGTAATTTTCAATGTACTGCAAATAATTACCGGACGCTCTTTTAATATCCTCGTGAACAGGAATACTTTCGACAACCGACCAAACTAATCCAGCCGCTTCGATTTCATCTTTTCG
>CAYUNA010000995.1:0-1796 GCA_964445895.1 uncultured Saprospiraceae bacterium
TTTATAAAATCCCTCCCATACTTCCCCCATCCAATTTAATCGCAGCACCATTAGTCGCCGCCGCAATCGGGCTCGAAAAGTAAACAATAGTATTGGCAATCTCTTCCACACTCGCAAAGCGTTGCAACAAAGAAGCAGGTCTGGCTTCACTAAAAAAGTCTTTCTCCACTTCCTCAACCGACTGCTTATTTTTTTTCGCCAAATTTTGTAAGAATTGCTCCGCTCCTTCTGTCATCGTCGAACCTGGCAGGACTGTATTGACTGTCACGCCCGTTCCTTTAGTCAATTGAGCCAATCCTCGCGAAACGCCCAATACCGCCGTCTTAGTCGTGCTATATGCAATCAAATCCGCAGGCACTAATGTCGCACATTCGCTTGATACAAAGAGAATACGTCCCCAATTCTGTTCTATCATTTTAGGGAGTAAGTGCCGCGATAAGCGAACACCACTCATGATGTTCACCTCCATTTGATTGTGCCAATCTTTGTCTGTTGTATCTGAAAAAGATTGACTAGTATAAATTCCAACATTATTGACGAGTATGTCAATTCCTGATAGCTTTTCTAACAAACTATCAATCTCTTCAGTATTAGCAAAATCACAAGGAATGCCTTTGATTTCCCCCAAAGGAAAAGTATCTTTAAGGCGTCCTATGGCTTTCTCAACCGATGCTTTTGACCGACCGTTTAGAATAACTTTTGCTCCTTCTTGTAAAAAGGTTTTGGCGGCGCCAAATCCAATTCCAGCGGTAGAACCACTAATGAATACTGTTTTTCCTTTTAGTTGTAAATCCATTATCGTTTACCATTTTTTCAATCCTAATAATTTTTCTCCCAACTCAGACAGTTCCGCCGTTTCATACTTCGTCTGTTCCCAATTGCGTGGGTCACCAGGAAAAGCATAGCCTTCTGGGGCAATGCGATTTTTCCACGAATTTACGCGCCATTCTTTTAAAGACTCATTGTCTTCTTGGGCGGGCATCATTGAGATATATTGCGCTATCCTCACTTTATCTGCGGAGCGATTGGGGCGAATACCATGTGGCTCTGAGCTATTAAAAATCAGTAAATCGCCTGCTTCCATCGGCACTTTTACGATTTTATCTTCTAAGCCCGTCGTGTCTGGTTTGAAATGGTCTCGGTCTTCTGGTTGTGTTAATTTCCATGTGTCGTAGTTTTTATATAACCACGGAATACACTGAAAACCACCCATTTCCGTATCCGTTTGGTCTGCCAATGCTAAGACACCTTGCACATTCTGAGGCTTAGTGTCTGGGTCATAATCCCAATGAATAAAACCTTTGTATTCATAGCCTGGACGCATCGGAAAATTCAAATTAGCACGATCTATCGTCACCCACAGTTTTTCCGTTCCCCATATATCTGCAAAGGCTTCATAGACTTTTTGCGTTTGGCGATTGTTCCAGAGATGTTGATTGTTATAGACTTCAACCATGCCTGTGCCTGCTAATTCTTTCATCTGCATTTCAGCGCGTGCGGCGGTGTACCAGGTGCTTTTATCATCTGGTTTTTTATCTTCAAATTCCCAGAGGAAGGCGGCAGTTTGTTCTACTTGTTCGCGTGGAACTGCATTTTTAATCACCACATAGCCTTGCTCTCTCCAAAAATTCCATTGCTCCAAAGTCAAGACCTTTAAAGTATCTGCGGTGGCTTCTGTCCTTAATTTCACTTTGCTACTTTTGGCAGTAGACGGATTACCGGGAATTTCTTTGTGCTGATTGTCAGGCACCATTGTCGGATTGGTATTTTTCATTGGAGATGTGTTTTTGATTTAA
>CAYUNA010000996.1:0-1788 GCA_964445895.1 uncultured Saprospiraceae bacterium
TTTTAACAAACTTCATTAGGGTTTGGAAAATTGTCTGATTCATCTTCCCCCTCTCGTACAGTCAAGCATTTGAAGTCTTTTTCTATTAAAACAGCTAAAAACTGCTCCTCATTAATGGGTATTTTAGCTGAAATCCCAACAGTATCCGTCTTTGCCCAATCGTTTCCCAATTGTTCTGGAACAATTACTCGAATTTCATTATTTTGAAAAACAGCGTTGATATTTTCAGCATTTTCATCACTCACCAGTGCATATAAAAATTGAGTATTCCCCATTCCAAAATGCGTTTCTTCTTTGACAATCCCCTCATTATCAAATAGTTGCACATCTATCTGACTCAAGCGCAAACGAATAGAGTTGCCTTTGATTCTTATTTTCATAAGCTATTTTTTTAAAATTCAAAAAGCGCATTTGCCAATTAAGGCAAACACGCTTTTCGGTGTTTTTTGTCGAACTCAACACTGCAAATACTTTCTAAAAATTACTCAGCAGCTTTTGCCGCTTCTGCATTTGCACGTTGTTCTTTTGGCGTGATTGCCTTATTAGTTTTTTTATTTCGAGTTTTACCGTAAGATTTAATTGTAATCTTGCCTCGGTTCGTTCTCTTATCTCCTTTACCCATAATGGTATATTATTTTTTATTAATTAATTTTAAAATTGGAACGCAAAGATAGTATAAATATACTCAGGTGCAATCTTTTTTTAAAAAAAGCTATCATATCCCCACAACATCCGTTTGTAATTTCGGTGCTGTACCAACATAAAATCATGCAAATCGCCCCTCTTTACATCTGCTAAGTAGCGTTCCACCTCATTTGTTTTGACATTTCCTTGCACCGACAAACTACCTCTTGGGTACAACGTAGCAGAGGTCTCTTTCCCAGATTTATCCCGCATCGTAATGGTTGCAAACGGAATCGTATTCAAATATTCTTCCTTCTTAGGATTATCATTTTCATAACTTTCAGCAATCTGCCTACGAAAGCCAAGTAAAAACGCTTCCACATTTGCCTGCTGAACAGGCTTATTGATTGATTGCGTGATTTCATAAAAAGGCTCAACTGTAAATTCATCGCCTTTCCGTTCCATTTTAAAAGATTTAATCTTCTGCTTCGGATAATCAATACTGACAAAATCAATATTTTCGACCTGCTCATCGAAAACGGTTTTGTCTCGCCAATCGTCATCTTCCATGTCAAAACGAACTCGAAAAGCCCCTTCCATCATAGATAATTCTGTAATATACGGACGCTCAGCACCATCCAAAATCATGTAAGTTCCACGCTCGTCATTGGTTGTTCCCCCTACATAAAATGCTTTAATTAGGTCATTGCTTTTATCATATAATTCTACTTTAATGCCCTTAGTAGCTAAGTTATCAACGATGTTTTTAACTGCTGCTTTTGCTGGTACAGACTGCATTCTCACCCCTCGAAATACATCCATCAGACTGTTAATCGCCGTCATCCGAGCTGGATATTTTCCATCCATCAACCATTGGTCGCCTTTGCGCTCCAGCGTCGTGGTCTTACCCGTTCTTTTGGCTATAAAAACTTTATAAATTTCATCCGTATTTTTCACAGCAAAATCTCTATCCCACCCCATCGCATGCATTTTCTCCGTTTCTTTTGCTTTTTGAAAATACCACGCGGAACCGCCGATTGCGATTAGTAAAATTAATAGTATTAGTGTCTTTTTCATGCTTTAAAATTTTATAACTATAATATTGAATAGGTTCTAAATGATTTCATTTGGTCAATGTAAATTCAGATTGCAAACTTTGAAACT
>CAYUNA010000997.1:0-1787 GCA_964445895.1 uncultured Saprospiraceae bacterium
TGATACTATGACTGATTTTAAAAGGAAAATGAGGACAAAAAGACCTGTCGAGTTGACGGAGTTATTTTTCCACCGTTACTAAAGATTTTAAAAGTACAAACTGGGGGCAGTTTCGCATTCTTAAGGATTTTTTTTAGATAAAACAATTCATGAGCAGTTGACCGTTATGATAGTGTTCAAAAAGAGGTAGTTTGAGAGATAAAAAAGTGGGACGTTTTTCTAAATGAAATTTTAATTGTAAATTTGAGGAAAAAACTAGTCAAGCAACAAAACACCGACGATTAAAAACAAATCTTGTTGATACATGAGAAAATGCAGTAGCTGCCTACGTTCTACTTTTGATAGTGCAAAATTTTGTCACCATTGTGGCGCAAAAATGGGGAAGCAGACTTTGGACTGTCCAGATTGCAATCATGCTAATCTTCTGGATGCTAAGGTTTGTGAAAATTGCGATTTTGACTTTTTTGCACCTGCACCATCACCAATTTCATCAAATAAAAAGAAGTCTATTTTTGCTGATATTCAGGATGAAATTGAAGAGAATACAATGGAAAAAGAAGCAATAGCAGAAGATGCAGAGGAAGAGCCCGCATTGATATTTGAGTCGCCTGTTGCAAAGGATAACTTGAAAGATAAAGAAGACTCCAAAATAAAAATTGAAAAAGCAGAAGAAATCGAAGAATTCCTTGAATTATCTTTTGAAAATCCTATCGAAGAAACTCCTGATTCTATTTTAAAAAAAGCTAATATCCCCTTTGAAATTGTCGAAAACCCTATTGACGAGCAAGCCGATTCTGCCATAGCAACAGCGAGCGATGAGGAAATAGATGATCCCATTATTGAACCTGTTGACCTTATCGAAGATGCTGAAATTGAGGAAGAAATTTCTAACATTATTGACGACGAAATCGAAGAACTTGAATTAGAAGAACCCTCGCCAATTAACAATCTTTTTGAAGAAAATCCAAATGATAGTGTTGAAGAAGAAATTTTTAAAAAGTTTGCTGATGCCTTTGAAAAGCAGATAAAAAATGAGCAAAACCCAGCAAAATACAACGCGTACGTTGATAGATTTGAGGCTTCCGATTTCAAATTAAGTTTTGAGTTTCGCGTCAAACAGTTGGCAGAAGAAATCCAGAAAATTCGTCAGGATAAATCAGATTTATTACAAGATGAAACAATACTTTTAGAACGCGCTTTTACAGAACTAACCGATTATTTTATCATTCGTTATTGTAAAGATTTAAATCGAGTTCATCTTTCAGAAAACATTTTACAATATCAAAATATCCCTCCCGAAAACATTGATTTATCCAATCTAATTTTAGATTATCTTGATTTTGAAAATGAAAACGAACGGGTTAATTTTGATTTTATAAAAATGCCGCTCAAACGTTTACAAAATGCAAGTAAAAGCTATCTATTCCCAGAAAAAGGGGAAAAAATATTCTTCATTTGCGACCAAACCATGTTGGGTTCTGGAAAGGAGGGGTTTGCTATGACTGAAAAAGCGATTTATTGGAAAATGCAATTTGAAAGTCCAGAACGTGTTTATTATAAAAATTTAAAATCCGTCGAACCACAAAAAGATTGGATAGTAATTAATGAAATGTTTTTTAACGCCAATTCTTCATTGAATATAAAAATGATGAAATTGTTGAGAAAATTAAAAACGATTATTTAGTTCTACTTTGGCACTTTAGATTTTGGTTTTGTTCCCTCTGTAAGAATATTTCTCGTGGTGCAGGCGGACAGAGAATGGTTAGGGAGTTGGTAATAAATAACCT
>CAYUNA010000998.1:0-1786 GCA_964445895.1 uncultured Saprospiraceae bacterium
CTCAAGAATGTTAAGTTATTTACTTCGCGTTCCTAAGAATCACCAACTGTTAAGCTATTATGAATAATCAATCACTTTGGTATTTAGAAAATATAGATGTCACAGGTATTTTTTGCCCAAATAAAATAGGCGCACATGCCGATACTGTAAACCATAAAAAATTTAAGAAAGGAGAATATATCTATCTACCAGATGAAATGGCAGACCGTATTTTTTTCTTAGATGATGGTAGAGTAAAAATAGGTTCCTATAACGATGCTGGTAAAGAAATTACTAAGGCTATTTTGACAAAAGGTGAAGTTTTTGGAGAACTTGCACTCATGGGGACTTTGAAAAGACGAGACTTTGCAGTAGCGATGGAAGATACTGAATGTTGTATTATTCCATCCAATCAAATGAAGTCTTTGCTGCGTGACCATAGTGGATTGAGCTTGTTTTTGATGCGAATTATGGGGTCACGGATGTTGGAAATGGAACATCGGTTGGAGTCCCTTGTCTTTAAAGATTCAAGAACGCGCATTGTGGAGTTTTTAAAGAATTTGGCTGATAAAAAAGGGCAACGTGTGGGTTACGAAATGCTCGTTCGTCGATTTTTAACCCACCAAGAAATTGCTAACCTTACCGCAACTTCCCGCCAAACGGTGACAACAGTTTTGAATGATTTGCGTAATAAAAACATTTTAACTTTCAATCGCCGCCGTCTATTAATTCGAGATATGGAAGCTTTACAAAAAGAGATGACTCTTTAATTTTATCGTTACTTATTAGATTATCAAACAACTTTCTACCTTTGCGCCCTATTCGTGGTTTAAGCATGCAGAATTCTTGAAGTATTTTGTAGGCTTACCTATTAAATAAAAAACGAAAAAATCATGGGAAATAACCTATTAAAAGGAAAACGTGGAGTTATCTCTGGCGCATTAGATTCAGAATCAATTGCTTGGAAAATTGCAGAAAGATGCGTTGAAGAAGGCGCACAAATCACCTTAACCAACGCGCCAGTTGCCATGCGCTTTGGTAAAATCAAAGAATTGGGAGAAAAATTAAATGCCGAAGTTATCCCTGCAGATGCGACGAACGATGAAGATTTGATGAATCTTTTTACTAAATCTCAAGAAGTACTGGGTGGAAAATTAGATTTTGTCTTACACTCTATCGGCATGTCATTGAATGTTCGTAAAAATCGAGAATATACCAATTTGAAATACGAATGGATGCAAAAAACATTTGATATTTCAGCGATTTCTTTTCACCGTATGATGCAGTGCTTGTATCAAAATGATATGATGAACGATTGGGGGAGTATCCTGGGTCTGACATACATGGCAGCGCAACGGTCATTTCCTGATTATAATGAAATGGCAGAATCTAAAGCACTTTTAGAATCGTTTGCGCGTAGTTTTGGCTACCATTTTGGCACAAAAAATAATGTTCGAGTCAACACCATTTCACAATCACCAACGATGACGACGGCGGGTAGCGGTGTGAAAGGTTTTCAAACATTTTTTGATTATGCGGATAAAATGGCACCGTTAGGGAATGCTTCTGCTGATGCTTGTGCGGATTATGCGATGTTTATGTTTTCTGATTTGTCAAAAATGATTACCATGCAAAATCTATTTCATGATGGCGGATTTTCTAACATGGGAATGAATCCAGCAGTTTTGGATATGTAAAAGCAGCGAATGACTTAGTTAGGGAGAAATAATAATTGAGAAGGTTATCCTTTCATCCTAACTAAGTCATCAATTTTGCCGATTTGACCACAATACAAAAGTTTCTAAAA
>CAYUNA010000999.1:0-1780 GCA_964445895.1 uncultured Saprospiraceae bacterium
CGACCTTTTTTCTTTTTCCTGTCCTACTTTTTGCGCAAAGTTCTACGTTACCCAAGCTTATTGTAAAAGAAAATATATTTTATATTTCAAAAGGTAATCAGCAAGAACGATTTCGTTTTTCAGGTGATTTGAGTAAAGCTGTTTCCTGGCAAGACAATCAGGTGATGTTATGGGATGTGGCGACTCAGCGCATTTTGAAGTCATTTGAATACCGAGTTAGATTTGCAGAATTGAATCAAGATGGTAGTCAAATCTTGCTTAATTTCGGACATAGTTCAAAAAAACCACCGCTACTGTTAGATTGTAAGAGTGGAAAAATTTTGGAGACTTATCATAGAATGGTCTATGCAAAATTTGCCAATGCAAAAGGAGAGGTCAAACTTTCTGAACGCCGAGTGGAAGAAAAAATGTTGGGTACAGACGGAAAGCTGAGTTTTTTTCGTGGAAAATATAACGATCCAGCAGGTTATTTGATAGGGGAGGATAGAGGGGCAGATTATCGAGTGAAATTTAATGGAGCGATTAAAGCGGTTACTTTTAGTCTGGATAATTCTCTGGCATTGATTGCTGCGGACAACAAAATGCAATTTTATCAATATGATGGTAAATTTTCTGAAAATCATAATTTCCCCTACGAAGGTTATTTAACATCTATGGCTATTTCGCCCAATAATGAACTTCTTTTACTGTCTTATTTGGACAATAAAACCCATCATAAATATGAACTTAGAGCAGTGAATACAGGAGAGATTTTGTTTACTTTTACCAATACTCAATTTGTTCATCCTGATTTTCCACCGATTTTCTCGCCTGATAGTCGTTTTATTTATCTTCCCGAATTTGTTGCCAAAACAGATGAAAATCGGGAATCCTATCGAATGGTCAAAATCAATTGTACTAGTCAGGAACGACTTTTGGAGACCGAAACTTTCCTTGACAATTGTTCCATTTATCTGAGTGCAGATGGAAAAAATATTCTCGTTGGCAACATGATTTTCGATGCTGAAAATGGACAGAAAAAAACTGAATTAAACTATGATTTGAGAGAAGTCGGTTATTTTGATATTAACGAGACTGGCAATCTCTGGGCAATCAATAATTTCAGTTCGACGCTTATTTTTGACAAAGACAAACAAGCGTTTCAGTTAGAAAAAACTGGCTATTGGAACCCTACTAAATTGGGTTTTGAAGAATATGGTTATTACAACGCTGCCAACTGCGGGATGCGGGGAAATTCCCTTTTAGGCGAAGAGATTGGTGGATTGATTAAAAAAGAAGTGGATGCAGAAAAATTAGCAGAAGCCCAGCGTCTTGTTGAACGAGAAATGAAGCGAATGGAAGAAATGGCAGAAAAGCAAGGTGGATACGGAACGGCTACTGCGATAGAGTTTTTTGGACCAGATAGTCCTATGTCTAAATTGGATTGGTCACTGTTTCAAAAGGCCCAACAAGGTAAAATCTCGATGGCGGCTTATAGTCCAAATGGAAAATATATAGCTGCAATTTCGGACTTGGGAAGGGTTTATCTGTTGGAGGCTAAGACTAAAAAGATATTACAAATTATACCTTTTTTTTCCAATAGTCAGGAGAGTTTGTATGATGAAATGTGTCAAATCCTTTTTTCACACGATAGCAATACATTGGTTTTTGAAAATGGGGATGCGGAAAAAATCGTTTACTCAATTCCTAAAAAGGATACGATATTTACGGTAGATTTAGGCAATTGGATGGATGCGATTTTGCATCCTCAAAAAGAAGAAATATTGATAGCCAATAGTGA
>CAYUNA010001000.1:0-1778 GCA_964445895.1 uncultured Saprospiraceae bacterium
TTAATATTAAAAATTTGATTTATGAAAAACATGCTGTTACTATCGTTGATATTTATTTTTAGTCAACATACAGACGCCCAGGTTGGATTAAACGTCGGCGTAAAAACGATGAACGCTGCAAAGTGGACTGATTTTTTAAACACAGAAAATCAATCGAATTCAGGTAATTATAACGGTTTTCATATTGGTGTAGATTATTGGTTTCGACTAAAAGAGAAACGCATAGAATTTTTTCCAGAAGTTAGTTATGAAAAATACAGCCAAGATTTTGGATTAATAAAAGACGACATATCGACGTTTAATTTTTATTTAAATACCAATTTTTATTTATTCGATTTTGAAGGAGATTGCAATTGCCCGACCTTCTCTAAAGGAGGTGATTTTTTTGAAAAAGGATTTTTTATCCAGGTCAGCCCGGGTATTTCGTATTTTAGATTAAGCGCTAATTCCGAAATTAACGAGGTGAGTGATAGCGATTCAAGCTTCGGTATTGGATTGGGGGCGGGTTTAGACATTGGTATTTCTGATTTTTTAACCATCACGCCAATTGTTAAATATACTTGGTTGCCCAATGTTTCTCGTGATGAATTAGCCACCTTTTCAGATGAAGATTTAGATGCATCTGTATCTCAGTTTTATGGAGGTATCCGAATTGGCATCCGTTGGACGGAATAGCATTTTGATAGGAAGATATTTGGTTAGAAATTTAGATATTAAGATATTGCCGATATTTCAACTTGGAATGAGTCATTTCAATTTTAAAACAGCTTTTGAGTAAAAAAAATAATATCCTTTTTCAAAAATTCAAAAACATGAAACAACCAACTTATCTAATCTTTACTCTTTTAATCGCATGCTTCTTTTTTGCGTGTGATACCACCAAAACGACCACAGAACCAGAGGAAAAGCCAGAAACAACCACGGCAACCGCTGACACACCTGTCTGTGCCGATAAGACTAAAAAGAACCCAAAATTGCCTTGTACCAAAGAATATCGCCCTGTATGTGGATGTGATAGTCGGACGTTTGGCAATCGCTGTTTAGCAGAACGAGAGGGAATTACCCGTGTGACAGAAGGTAAATGTCATGAGTGTCAGGATGCCTCGTTAATTGGTTTGCATAAGCCAATTTTGCGGGTGATGAAGCCAGTTTGTGGATGTAATGGTGTGACTTATGACAACGAAAGCCTGGCAAAAAATGCAGGGATTTTGAAATACACGGAAGGTAAATGCCCGACCCTTGAGGAAAGCTGTATTGACAAAACGAAAATCAATCCCAAAAAGGCTTGTACTCGTGAATTCAACCCTGTTTGTGGCTGCGATGGTAAGACCTATTCCAATGAATGTGAAGCAGAGAAAGCAGGCGTCACACGCTACACTTATGGAGAGTGTCACGAATGTCAGGAACACGAAAAAATCGGAACTTACCGCCCGATTATGCGAGTTATTAAGTACGTTTGTGGTTGCGACGGCAAGACGTATGACAATCAAAGTTTGGCAAGAAATGCTGGGATTACCAAATGGAAATTGGGTAAATGCGACGGTGATACCAGCAAAGATTGCATCAATATGAACGGGGTCAAAAAAGTGGATTGTCCCGAAAATTGGGATCCTGTGTGTGGATGTGATGGCAAGACTTACGGCAATATTTGTGCTGCCAAAAATGCAGGTGTTAAAACTTGGAAGAAGGGAGCATGTAATAAGTGATTCTTAAGATTGATACAGTTTAGAGTAGGCTTTTTTATATTTTTCACAAAGGGATTTTAAGGGAGCAAAACG
>CAYUNA010001001.1:0-1776 GCA_964445895.1 uncultured Saprospiraceae bacterium
CCGAAAGCGAGGCGGCTTTAGCCGCCGAGCAAAACGTAAAAAAAGTTTTTACACACTATAATCATTTATAAAGTCTATTTTTTTAAAAATTTTAACTAATCAAATATGATAAAATCAAAATTAACAGTGCTACTACTTTTTGTAGGAGCAATTTCCTATGGACAAGTTGACCTAATCAACAAAGTGAAAGACAATCAAAGTGATAAAGCTAAAGAAGGTTTCCAATTTGAAATCGTCAAAGATGTGGAGCGAACGGAAATTAAAAATCAGGGTGCATCTGGTACTTGTTGGAGCTATTGTTCTAATTCTTTTATGGAATCCGAGATGGCGCGCATCGGCAAAAAGCCGGTAGATTTGGCAGAAATGTACACTGTTCGCAACGTTTATGAAGAAAAAGCAGACCGATATGTACGCATGCACGGTCATTTGAACTTTGGACAAGGTGGTGCTTTACCTGACGTTATTGAGATGTATAAAAAATACGGCGCAGTACCTCAGAGTGCTTATGCTGGTTTAAATTATGGTTCGGACATCAATCGTCACGGTGAGATGGAAGGCATTCTAACCGCGATGTTAGATGCAGTCATTGAAAACAAAAACCGGTCATTGTCTCCTGTTTGGAAAAACGCGATGAATGCAGTTTTAGATACTTATTTAGGAGCGACTCCAAAGAATTTTGAATATGAAGGTAAAACTTATACGCCACAGACTTTTGCGAAAGAAGTAGTTGGTTTGGATGGCGATGATTACATTCAAATTACGTCTTTTACTCACCATGATTTCTACAAACCAATGGTGATTATGGTGCCTGACAACTGGAATTATGGCATCAGCTACAATGTGCAAATGAACGATATGACCGATATTATCGACAATGCTTTGAAAAATGGCTACTCAATTTCTTGGGCAGCAGATGTGAGTGAAAAGTACTTTTCGTGGAAAAACGGTGTGGCGTATGTGCCAACTAAATCCTACCGTGAAATGACCGCAGCAGAACGCAAAGCGATGTTTGATGGACCAAAACCAGAAATGGAAATCACACAAGAATTACGTCAGGAAGGTTATGATAATTACACAACTACGGACGACCATGGAATGCAAATTGTTGGTGTGGCGAAAGACCAAAATGGTAAGGAATATTACCTGGTAAAAAATTCTTGGGGTACAAAAAATGACCACGAAGGCTATTTGTATGTTTCTAAAAATTACGTGAAGTACAAAACGCTTTCTTTCGTATTGCACAAAGATGCTGTGCCAAAGAATTTGCGTAGCAAAATTGGTGTTTAATACAGTGAGCAATTAGCAGTGTGCAATGTGCAATGTGCAATGTGCAATTAACTTTATAATTGTTCATTGCACATTGTTCATTGCTAATTGTTTCAAAAACGACCCTGGCGACACCCATCTCCTCCAGTTTAGGAACTCCAAAGAGCAGCTGCTCGAAAGCAACTCGGAAATGGTGCGTCGCACGTGGGGTAGTTGGCCCGGTGGGGTTCGAACCCACGACTCCCAGATTAAAAGTCTGGTACTCTACCAACTGAGTTACGAGCCAAGGTTTCAATTAAGAATGAGTAATATACAATGAGCAATTGTTCATTATTAATTGAAAAAAAACGTGGGATTACCGTTTTTTTTAACAGACAAGCTTTCCGAAAATTATAGCCCGATTTGCGAAATCAAGCGTTCTTTCGTTATCCACCGCTTCCTTTTGCCGAGTCGCGGTACTTGTCCGATGCCATAAAGGTTTTCGACCGAAATCGAAAAAGCACAGTACGA
>CAYUNA010001002.1:0-1776 GCA_964445895.1 uncultured Saprospiraceae bacterium
TTTTAGAATGGAACGCCCCGAAAGGCGAATGGATTATTTTAAGATTGGGACACACACCTATTGGTACGACAAACCGCCCTGCCCCACCCGAAGCTAAAGGATTAGAAGTCGATAAAATGAGTAAAGCGGCGGTGAATGCCTATTGGAAAAGTGGCGTTCAACCAATCATTGACAAATTGGGAGATTTAATCGGGAGCACGGTAAATAATTGTTTGATTGATAGTTATGAGGTAGGAACGACCAATTGGACAGCTGGTTTTGAAACCCAATTTAAAGATTTAAGAGGCTACGATTTAACGTCATTTTTACCAACCTTAGCAGGTTATTATGTAGAAAGTGGCGAAATATCAGAACGCTTTCTTTGGGATTTCAGAAGAACTATTGGTGATTTAATTGCCGAAAACTACTACGCCCATTTCCGAGAACTTTGCCATAAAAACGGAATGCAATTTTCGGTGGAACCTTATTGGGGACCTTTCGATAATATGCAAGTTGGTGCGACGGGCGACATCGTGATGTGCGAATTTTGGAGTGGTGGTTACCCGTTTTTTGATTCGCCTAAATTTGTTTCGTCTATCGCGCATTTGAACGGAAGTGCTATCGTTGGTGCTGAATCTTTTACGGGTATCGGAGGCTGGCAGCAGCACCCTGCTACTATCAAATCTATTGGTGACAGAGCTTGGGCAGAAGGAATTACCCGATTTATTTTTCATACCTACGTTCATCAACCGTGGGATGTTGGTCCGGGTTTAGCATTGAGTTACCATGGAACCGAATTTGACCGATTAAATACCTGGTGGAATCAAGGAAAAGCATTTATGGATTATGTGGGGCGGTCTCAATTTTTATTACAGCAGGGAAAAAATGTGGCGGACGTTTTAGTATTTACAGGTGAGTCATCGCCCAATACTGCATTTATAAAACCTGAAATTAAAAACTTAGGCTTTGATTATGATTTGATTGGTGCGAATAAATTAAAACACTTATCGGTTAAAAATGGTACGATTTACTCCGCCGTTGGCAATCCCTACAAAGTTTTAGTATTACCCAATTCTGATTTTGTCAAACCAGAAACATTAGAAAAAATAAAAGAATTAGTGGCAGGCGGTGCAAAGGTGATTGGTAAAAAACCTTCACAATCTCCAAGTCTTAGCAATTATCCGATTTGTGATGTGTTGGTTAAAACGTATGGGGATGAATTATGGGCAACCAATTTAGTAGAAGATATTTCCATTACTGACTTTTTAAAAAAGGAAACCCCTGATTTTAAAATAGAAAAAGGAAATCCCGCTGACATCAGTTTTATTCATAGAAAGACGGAAGAGGCTGATATTTATTTTTTGGCAAATTCTCAAAAAGAAAGTAGAACGGAACTTTTTCGTTTTCGAATTTCTGGCAAACAACCTGAACTATGGAATGCCGAAATGGGCGAGATGAAAGACTTGGTCGTTTGGCAAAACAATGAAGATGGCACTACCAGTATTCCCATTCAACTTGAATCAGAAGAAGCTGTTTTTGTTGTTTTTAAAAAACCTATAAAAACCGATGAGCATATTGTAAAAAACACAACGGAACTCAAAAAACCAAAACCAGAGGCACTCTCCAATTTGAAAATCATCAAAGCGGAGTACGGTACTTTTTTGCAAGAAGGGCTGGTTGATGTGACCAATCTTGTTGCCAATGAAGTAAAGGACGGCAAACTTAATATTCGTGCTACCCGACATTTTTGTGATTGCGACCCAGCCATGGGTTATAAAAAAGAATTCCGTTTGGAAT
>CAYUNA010001003.1:0-1766 GCA_964445895.1 uncultured Saprospiraceae bacterium
ATTTTCAAAGTGAAAAATGAGAGCAAAGTATCCTCTCAAGAATGTTAAGTTATTTACTTCGCGTTCCTTAAAATCCCTTTGTGAAAAAAGACGAAGAAACTTTTGTCACACTGTATTAAAAATAAAAGTCAATTTTATAATAGTTCGCTTTAAAAGGTTTTTTAGTAAAGAAATATTGTAATTTTGCGCCTGATTTTAAAAAAAAAGTTAATTCACTATAATTTCGAATTACTTTTGGACTGTCTTACCTACCAACATATAAATAAAACCTAATGTTTACTCTCGTTTTTAAAAAATGAGGGGAGAATTAAGAATTTTTTTAAATATATAGACTTTATTTATAAAGTCTAATAGAGTAATCAGTTTTTGTTTTATAAAATTTGAGCGAAAACACTTGACTCTTCACTAAATAATTATATCAAAAATTTTACCACAATGGGAAAGAAGGATACAACTATTTTTAACCTCATCAACGAAGAATTAGAACGTCAACGACATGGCATCGAGCTGATTGCTTCCGAAAACTTTACAAGTCAGGAAGTTATTGATGCAATGGGGAGTTGTTTAACCAATAAATATGCGGAAGGCTACCCAGGCAAGCGATATTATGGTGGATGTGAGGTGGTGGATAAAGTTGAACAATTGGCGATTGACCGCTTGAAAGAATTGTTTGGTGCAGAATATGCCAATGTGCAGCCACACTCTGGTGCGCAGGCAAATGCAGCGGTTTTCTTGGCAATCTTGCAACCGGGTGATAATATTTTAGGCTTTTCTCTTCCGCATGGTGGACACCTATCGCATGGTTCACCCGTGAATTTTTCGGGTAAAGTTTATAAGCCCCATTTCTATGGCGTGGAGGAAGATACGGGAAGAATTGATATGGATAAAGTAGAAGCAAAAGCTCTTGAAGTTAAGCCGAAACTCATCATCTGCGGCGCGTCTGCGTACTCGCGAGACTGGGATTACGCTCGCTTTCGTGCTATCGCTGACAAAGTAGGAGCATTGCTGTTGGCTGATATTGCTCACCCTGCTGGATTGATTGCTGCGGGCTTGTTGAATGACCCAATGCCCCATTGCCATATCGTAACGACTACGACGCATAAAACTTTGCGTGGACCTCGTGGCGGGGTGATTATGATGGGCAAAAACTTTAACAACCCTTGGGGAAGAACGACTAAAAAAGGCAATCCAATTAAAATGTCTTCTATTCTAAATAGTGGTGTTTTTCCAGGAATGCAAGGTGGTCCATTAGAGCATGTCATCGCAGCAAAAGCGGTGGCATTTGGCGAAGCATTGCAACCAGAATTTAAGGAATATGGTGTACAAGTTATCAAAAATGCGCAAGCAATGGCAACTGCATTTGTTGAAAAAGGGTACAAAATTATTTCTGGTGGAACCGATAACCACTTGATGTTGATTGATTTGAGTGCTAAAAATGTAACGGGGAAGCAAGCAGAAAATTCCTTAGTATTGGCAGATATTACCGTTAACAAAAACATGGTGCCGTTTGATAAACAGTCCCCGTTTGTAACTTCTGGTATTCGAATTGGAACAGCAGCGATTACGTCACGTGGCTTCAAAGAGGAGGATTGCAAAAAAGTCGTGGACTGGATTGATACGATTTTGTCAGATGTCGAAAATGAAGAGCTGATTGCAGCAACGCGGAAGGAAGTGAATGCATTTATGCAAGCATTTCCATTATATGCGTAATTTGTTCCGCACCGTGGTTATTTTTTAAGACGGAGCAAAAGATAAAAAGGGGTATT
>CAYUNA010001004.1:0-1760 GCA_964445895.1 uncultured Saprospiraceae bacterium
CAACTTGAAAATTTAGACGACTTCTTTTTTTCTTAAATTTAGTCCAAGTATCAATAAGTGCCTCGTAGTAATTAATTCGGTAAAATTTTTAGACAAGATTTTTTCGATAGTTTTTCTTTAAAAATTCTTGAATAACCGTCGTTATTGAAGATATTTTTAAAGGAAAAATAGCGGAAAAAGATGTTTAAAAATTAACGAATTAATTACTACGAGGCACTTAATATACGGTAAAGTAAGTTTCTTTGCATTTAAAACAAGAGGAGTTTGAGGATGAAAAATGATTTTGCAAAAATCATTTTTCATCCTCAAGAACCCCACCCGCGTTGCCGCAGGCAACGCGCACTATTCTTTATTGGAGGTCGAAAATTTGCAGTTTTCTCCCTCCTGAAAAGTCAAATAAACTTTTGTTACACTGTAATAATTATCCCTCATTTAAAAGAAAGATAAGACCAAAATAAGTTCGTCTAAATCGTTCAACTTATTATTTCATAGTTACTAATGTTTTTTTTACTGAAAAATTTAACCAATTTTGCGCAAAAGTAGGAATAAGTTGGATTTTAAAGTATTGGGAGCAATTTTTGATTTTAAATAAAAACATGATAGACGATTTAATTTAAAAAATTGAGCAATTCAAAATTTTAAAAAATGAAGAAAGTACTTGTCACAGGTGGCTGTGGATTTATCGGAAGCCATACGATGGTAGATTTAATTGATAATGGATTCGACGTGATTTCGATTGACAATTTATCAAATGCAGACGAATCTGCTTTAGCTGGAATTAAGCAGATTACCGGTAAATCTGTACAAAACTATGCGATTGATTTATGCAATTTAGAAGCCACTCGAAAGGTTTTTCAAGAGCATTCAGACTTGGTAGGTATCATTCATTTTGCGGCATTGAAAAGCGTTGGCGAGTCGGTTTTTCAGCCGTTGCGCTATTTTGACAACAACTTAAATAGTTTGTTGAATGTTTTGAAATGTGCGAAAGAATTTGACGTGGCAAACATTATTTTTTCCTCATCTTGTTCTGTTTATGGAAATACAGAAGTGTTGCCAGTGACGGAAGACACACCGTTTCAAGAAGCGGAATGTCCTTATGCGCGGACGAAGCAGATGGGCGAGCAAATGTTGCAAGACTTTGTTGTTCCAAATAAAAACATGAAAACAATTGCCCTGCGTTATTTCAATCCCGCGGGCGCACATGAGACGGCGATTATCGGTGAATCTTCGAGCAATAAAGCGACCAATTTAGTTCCGGTAATTACGGAAACAGCTATTGGAAAGCGTGAATCCATGACTGTTTTTGGACATGATTATGAGACACGAGATGGTAGTTGTGTACGTGATTATATTCATGTAATGGATTTAGCAAATGCACATACGAAGTGTTTGGAATTTTTGATGACGGATAAGAATAATGATAATTTTGAAGTTTTCAACGTAGGAATTGGAGATGGTGTGACCGTTTTGGAAGCGATTAATGCGTTTGAAAAAGTCTCCGGTAAAAAATTAAATTATACCGTTGGCGACCGTCGACCGGGAGATGTGGTAGCGATTTATGCAAATCCAGAAAAGTCGGAAAATACTTTAGAATGGAAGCCAAAACGAGGAATCGAGGAGATTATGAAATCGGCTTGGGATTGGGAAATTGCGCGGACTAAAGGTTGATTGAATTGGGTTTTGAATTCAATGACTAAAAAAAATCTGGCGGTGTACCAAATGTAATGCTATAATTCTTTAGCTATCATCAGTCCGTCCGC
>CAYUNA010001005.1:0-1760 GCA_964445895.1 uncultured Saprospiraceae bacterium
TACCCAATCAAGGATTAAACGACCCGCATATTCATATTTTCAATGATACCGCTTACATTTATGCTTCCCATGACAAGTCCGCTGATAACAAAAAATTCATCATGGAAGATTGGTGGATATGGTCTTCTCCTGATTTAGTCAACTGGACAAAACGAAGTGTTTTAAAACCAAAAGACACTTACATTGGCAATAATTTCCAAAGTTGCTGGGCAACGGATGTTGGAAAAAAAGGCGGAAAATATTTTTGGTATTTTTCAGAAAAAAACCAGCAGGCGGGCGTCGTTGTTGGCGACTCACCAATTGGCCCGTGGACAGACCCACTTGGAAAACCTTTACTGAAGGAGGATTTGACCCCAACCGACGAATATGACATGGCTATTTTTGAGGAGAATGGGGAGCATTACATTATTTTTGGTGTGTGGGATTTTTACATCGCCAAGTTGAATTATGATATGATTAGTCTTGCAGAAAAACCAAAAAAAATAATCATAAATAATCCACGAGGACCTTATAATCAAGATGGAAAGAATACGGAAAAACCTACCGATGACAAACCTTTCGTACATAAACATAAAGGCAAATACTATTTATCGTGGGGTTGTTTTTATGCCATGTCTGATAATTTATATGGTCCTTACGATTACAAAAACACGGTGATAAAAAAAGAAAGTTTTGCAAAAGGATATGACGCTCCCACTTGGCCAAATGGTTTTCTACAAGGGCGACATGGGGCCTTTTTTGAATGGCATAAACAATGGTATTATACCTATTGCGACATTAGTCAAACTGGGAATCGCTATTTTAGAGATGCGTTTATCAGCTATGTGCATTATAAAGAAAATGGGGAAATAGCTACTATCAGAGTGGATGGAATTGGCGTTGGTCAATACTATGCCAATCAAGCAAAGATAGAAGCGGAAGATTATTTCAAAGCAGAAGGACTAATAAAAAAAGAGCTTGCACAAGGTTTTTTAGTAGAAACAAATTCAAACAAAAGCTACTTGAATTTTCCAAACATAAAAGGTCTAAGTTCCTATTCCAAAATAGCATTTAAAATCTCCGCTCCTTCTGGTGGAGCATTTTCTATTGAAATTCGAAAAGATAATTTAGATGGAGAATCAATTGGAAAGAAGCAAATAAAATTAAACCCTGGAACGGATAATTTCGAAGACTTGGAGATTACGTTTTCTAAATTAAAAAATAAAGAAAATCTCTATTTCCTAATTGAACAATTAGACAACAAAACTTTACAAATTGAATCATTCGCATTTTCAAAATAAAACATTAATGAAAAAATTACTTCTCCTAACTTTAGCTATTTCAGGCATTCTATTTTATTCCTGCGCGTCAAAACGCACTGCGACCGAGACTGCAAATTCTGATGCTTCAAACATTGTTGCCTCTTCTAATCCTGACGACTACAAGGATGCTACTTTGTCCATTGAGAGACGTGTAGAAGCACTGTTGCCCTTGATGTCAATAGAGGAAAAAGTAGCGCAAATGCGAATTTTCCACGCCAACATCGGTACGAAACCCGATAAAAACGGAAATCTCGTACTTTCAGATAGAGTTATTAAGAAATTGAAATTAGGAATAGCCGGTGTCAAAAACCCTGGCGAACACATCAGCCCTGTTGCTGCGGCAAAAATGAATAACGAACTGCAAAAGTATATTATTGAAAATAACCGCTGGGGCATTCCTGCATTATTTGTCACCGAGTCATACAATGGAGTGGATGCCGAGGGTTGTACAAAATTTGG
>CAYUNA010001006.1:0-1757 GCA_964445895.1 uncultured Saprospiraceae bacterium
ATAGTTATAAAAACGTAGAATAAATATGTCCGGGTACTTAAGTACTCGGACATAATTATTCTATGAATTTTAGAGCTAAGATTTTTTCGCATAAATGTGGTTTTCAAATACCAGATGCGAAATTACATTTTACAAAACAAATATTAGCAATACTTAGTATTTTCACCACTCAATTATGCAGCAACCACCAATTTTCATTAATGGTTTTCAAATTTCTGAACCAATGACTACAGCAACTGACCTACTTGTAGCAGGTGTCTGTTTTTATGGTTACTATCAACTAAATCAACGAAAAAATGATGGCGAACTCAACTGGCATTTAAAATATTATCTTTTGATGATGGCGCTTTCTACTTTTTTTGGCGGATTGTTAGGGCATGGTTTTCAGCATATCGCTGGCTTTATTTGGAAAGTTCCTGGTTGGCTATTTGGTATGTATTCCCTACTCTTTTTGGAACGGGCGAGCATCATTCAAGCTAGTAAATTATTGAAACCCAAAACTTCTTCAATTTTAAAAACTTTCAACATCATTGAAATTGTCATATTCACCATAATCGTACTCTATACGTTGGATTTTATTTACGTTGGTATTCATTCTGCGGTCGCAATTTTGCTGGTCGTTTTGCCATTGCAAATTTATATTTATAAAAAAACTAAAAGCCCCGTCAGTTTTCAATTTTTAGTCGGTGTTGGCTGGGCATGTGTAGCTTATGCTATTTTTATTTCGGAAGTTTCACTGCATATTTATTTTAATCACTTGGATATTGCCCACATTTTTATGGTCCTTGCCAGTTGGAAATTTTATCAAGGCGGTTTGAAAATTGGTCATGAATTTGCAGCAAAAGAAGTGATTGCTTAGGGTAAAATTCATCAAATCTCTCTTGAAATAAAATTTTTCAATTTAACCAAACGTTCAAAAGATGTTTTGGGAAAAATTTAACACACAAATCTATATCTCTTACGTCAGAATACCGAATTTCACCATCTGATTTTTTAGGAACATTTCTTAAAATATTCCTAAAATTAATGGAAAATAAGATTTCACACACTCTATTTAGAAAAGAATTTAAAAATTTAATGCCTATGAAAAAGATACCTTTTTTAATCGTCTTATTGTTCAGTGTTCACTTTGTTATTGCGCAAGGCACACGAACAGTTGGTAAAGCAAAAATAAACGGCGAACTCGTCACTTTGATGTTGGATGAAGCGGGAGATACGATGTACGTTGCCGACAATTTGATGGAAATCTCATTGACGTCCCCTCGACAGTTTGACAATCGGGCGGACTACCTTCGCTATCGAAAATATTTACGCTACGCTGCCATCGTTTATCCATATGCAAAGGAGGCGATCAAAATTTTTAATGAGGTCGAATATGCAACCGACAATATGAAAAAATCTAAGCGTAAAAAATACGTCCGAAAGTTAGCTAAGGATTTGAAAAAAGAATTTGAAGCCCCCTTAAAAGGACTAACCAAAACGCAGGGACTCATCATGACTAAAATGATTGAACGAGAGACAGGACGATCCATGCACTCGCTGCTAAAAGATACTAAAGGCACAATGTCTGCGGGCTATTGGAATACGATGAGTAAGTTTTGGGGCTACAAATTGAAAAATAAATATACTGAAGGTGATGATGAAATTCTGGATGCGGTTTTGAAAGATTTTGACGTATCTTATAAGGAAAATAATAAGTAAAACCGCAGTATAAAGAAAATTATTTTGAATAATGAGAAGCGAGAAAATCATAAGAT
>CAYUNA010001007.1:0-1757 GCA_964445895.1 uncultured Saprospiraceae bacterium
GTTTCTCCAGCAGTGCTTAATAAATCTTCCGTTTTCATTTTTTTGATTGATGACTTACTACTTAGGGGCATTTAAAGAATGTTCAAACTGTTATAAGTTATTTTTTAAATGACCCTTGAATAAGAAAATCCATTCGAAGCCCACTTCGTTGAAGCAGGTTTCGAATAGATTGTTTTATTATAAATGCAGTGGCTATTAGTTCGCTGTTATTTCAGCTATTTTATTCGCTTTAGCTTGCATTTTTGCTTTTGCAGAGTTGATTCCTTTTTGGAAACTACCTTCAGCTTCTTCTACTACATCTTCCGCATCATTTTTGTATACCGACAATTTTGATTTGGCAGTTTCAGAAGCTTCGTTAGCCATAGTCTTCGCACTTTCTGTAATTTCCGTAATTTTAGAGGACAAGATTTCAGACTGCTCTTTGAGTGCTACTCTTGCCTGAGCCTCTAATTTTTTTGCTTGTTTTCTTGCTTGTTTTCGCATTTTTTTACCGTCATCAGAAGCCAAATAGTATCCTGCTGCAGCACCTGCAAACAATCCAAGCGCTAATCCGATAAACGTTTTATTGTCGTTATTCATGATTCAATTTTTATGATGGTTATAGAATAAATTAAGCGGTTTTTATGGTTTAAATAGCTGAATAATAGCCATTTATAATAATACGGAAGATGATACTTAATTGTTCACAACCTCTCCGTTTTGTTTCTTCGTATTAGCCTGTCCATTTTTACCACTTCGGGTGAATATCTTTTCGGGTGGATACACTTCATGAATTGGTAGCCCACCGACTACTCCCAAGTCAAGCGTACGGATTGGAAATGGAATCGTAATGCCTTCCTTGTCAAAAGCTTTTTTCAAAGAGATAATTGCTTCTGACTGAGCCTCCAAATAATCTGCTTGTGCGGTTACTCGTTTCCAAAATCGAAGGGTAAAATTGATAGAGCTATCACCAAATTCGTTAAAAAATAATTCTACTGGTTTGCTATCATTAAATTTCAAATCATTAGCGATAGCATTTACAGCAATTTCTTTTACTCGTTCTAAATCGTCACCATAAGCTACGCCACAAGAAATATCAATTCGACGGCGACCGTTGTGTGAAAAGTTAATCATTGGACTTTGTAAAACCTCTTTATTTGGAATCACAACTTCCTGTCCTTGTGGAGTCAAAATGACCGTTGCTCGAAGCGTTATTTTTAAAATTTTTCCAAAATACCCGTTTGTCTCAATCAAATCTCCCACTTTGTAATAATCTTTTACACTCATCAAAACGCCTGAAAATAAATTGACCAACGGGTCTTGTAATGCCAAACCAACCGCCAATCCAGCAACTCCGGCTGTACCTAACAGTGCCGTCAAAGCATCATCTAAATTCAAAATATTCAGGACTATAAATAAGGAAACGAGCATAAAAGCTGCTACGATAATATTAGACAAAACGCTGACTACTGTACCATTAGCACCTGTTTTGGTTAAGCCTTTTTGAGCGGCTTTTTTCAAATATCGGGCAGCAACAATTGAAATACCTAAAAAGAAAGCTGCTAGTACTAAATTAGGAAGCATCACTACCAAAGCGTCTAACCATTCTCCTAATTTTGCGATTAATTTTCCCAATGATTCATTGAATCTCTCTAACATATTTTATTAAATTTTAATTGTTTAGTTCTATTTTGGCACTTTAAAATAATAATAGGTCTTTAGCCATTCTCTGTCCGCCCGCACCACGAGAAATATTCTTACAGAGGTAGCCAAAATTG
>CAYUNA010001008.1:0-1756 GCA_964445895.1 uncultured Saprospiraceae bacterium
CTGTACTTTTTAGAATAACAAAATTCACTATTTCAAAAAAGGGCAAAAAAAAACCCGAGAACTAATTTCTCGGGCTCAAAAAAACGAATCTTACAATTCTTTAACCAAAACTTACACATTAAATAGTTTTGCAATATCTGTGCCAAAATATTATTAATATATTTAATTTGTAAATAACTATTTTTGAATCCCCTCATGGCGGTTCGAATATCAGACAATGAGTTAAAGATTTCTGCCACGAAATATCCTTAGTAGTAAGTCAAGTTAATCTCCTTGTTCCTCAAACTGTAAAATATTCTCAATCATTCCATCAAAAACAAAAAAGTGAAATGGCAAAACGGAATACCAATACAACCGCCCCAATACACCATCGGGTCGAAAAGTGGCCGTCTGTTTTAAAACCTTTTTTCCTTGTTCTTCGACAATTTTAAATTCCAGCCAGGCATCACCTGGCAATATCATTTCGGCATATAGCAAAAGCCGCTTTTTTTGTCTGTCTGCCACCAAGACTCGCCAAAAATCAAGTGCGTCTCCTGCATAAATTTCATGCTTGTGCGTCCGTCCACGTCGCAATCCTACACCGCCGACGAGTTTGTCGATATAGCCTCGGATTTTCCAAAGAATATTGCCATAATACCAACCTCGCTTACCGCCAAGCGACCAGATATTTTTCAAAATCCTGCGCGTTTCTCCCTTCGGAATAACCCGTTTCTTCTTATCTCGAAAAACACCAAATTGAGGAACTTCCATATTTTCTTCTAAAGTTCGTCGATCAAGACTGCTTACAAAACTGTCTTTCCAACTTGATACCACCATGTTTTGCTCTATCCGTTGAAATGCCATATCGACGGCTTTTTGATATGGAATATTTTCAATCCCAAGCATTTTTTGCAAGTTATTATTTCGGCATATTACGTTGACTTTCATAGAGTTAACTAAGTTCACTGCCAACGGATAGGAGGTTGAAGTAACAAAATATAACCAATAGGAAGACAATCTCGGTGTCATAAATGGTACGATAAAAATATAGCGTTTCAAGTTTCGAGCTTCTGCGTAGCCGAGCAACATTTCCTTATAAGTCAACACTTCGCCACAACCAATATCAAAGCTATTGTCGAAGCAATCTTCATTGCCCAATACGCCCGTGAGGTATTGAATAACGTTGCGAATGCCGACAGGCTGACACTTGGTATTCAACCACTTGGGAGCAATCATTATTGGAAGTTTCTCGACAATATCTCGAATAATTTCAAAAGATGCGCTCCCCGAACCGACGATAATCCCTGCACGCAAAGCCGTTAAGGATGCGTTACTTTCTCCAAGAATTTTTTCTACACTTAGCCGTGATTGTAGATGTGCGGAAAGGTTTTCTTCTTCATTGACAATGCCCGTTAAATAGATAATTTGTTTGGCATTTGAAGCATTGATATACGTTTTAAAATTATTGGCGGAAAGGCTTTCTTTTTCTTCAAAACCTCCGATAGACCCACCCATCGAATGCACCAAATAATACGCAACATCGAAGTCTTTTGGGAAATTGTTTAAATCTGGTTTTTCCAAAAAATCAATTTCCAAAACGGTCACTTTCCCTTTCCAGGATTCCAAATACTCAAACCGCTTCTTGTCTCGTGTGCAAGCGATGACCGTGTGTCCCTCTTCTATTAGAACAGGTAGGAGTCGTTTGCCAATATAGCCGGTTGCGCCGGTAAGGAGAATTTTCATTAAATTAGTATTTGGAAAATTTTAATATAGTGTA
>CAYUNA010001009.1:0-1755 GCA_964445895.1 uncultured Saprospiraceae bacterium
TTAATCCCAAATAAATTGCATTTCTACTCGTCGGTCAAGCTGATATCCCTCTTCGTTTTTAGCAACAGGAACTCGCTCCCCGTAATACTCTGTTACCATTTGCTTACGATTCACGCCGCGATTCATCAAATAGAATAAAGCAGCCTCTACTCGTCGTCTGGATAAGTCTAAATTATATTCATCACTACCGCGTTCATCAGCATGTCCGCGCATAGCAATTTTCAATTCTGGACGCTTTACCATCACTTCTGCCAAACGGTCGAGATACGGATAAGCTTCTGCTCTAATTCGATCTTTATCCAAGTCAAAGTACAAGTTTTTAATTGCCAATGCCAAAATATCCCGTTCTTCTTGAGTGGCATCTGGGCAGCCACTTTTAGTCGCTGAACCTGGTGTATTTGGACATTTATCTACTTCATCTAAAATGCCATCGCCATCTGCATCACCAAGCGGACATCCTTGATTTTGAATGTGTCCTTTCATATTTGGGCAGCGGTCAGCGGTATCAATAATGCCATCACCATCCGCGTCGTCTTTTGGACAACCTTTGTTTTCTGCCGAGCCATATACATCTGGACAGTCATCAATTTCGTCACGGATGCCATCTTTATCACGATCACCGTACGGACAACCATCATTATCTGCTGGGCCAGGCTCTTCTGGACAAGCGTCATTCGGGTCAAGTGTCCCATCTTTATCCGTATCAATTGGCTCATCGTTTGTTTCTTCTTTTTCTTCTGGACAGCCGTTATTTTCTTTTGTTCCTGGTTTTTCTGGACACTCATCTTCTGGGTCAATGATGCCGTCG
Organism: uncultured Saprospiraceae bacterium; assembly: GCA_964445895.1. Classification (GTDB taxonomy): domain Bacteria; phylum Bacteroidota; class Bacteroidia; order Chitinophagales; family Saprospiraceae; genus CAYUNA01. The sequence continues at coordinate 809 of CAYUNA010001009.1, forward strand.
CCATCACTATCTTTTGGTCCAAATAATCGAAGTCCTAGTGTGATTTCGTGACTACCTTTTGAGCCTTCATTTAATTCACTTAACGTAAAATCGTAGGCATACGCCAAGTTCATTCGACGAGTAAGGTCAAAACCAATCATTGCTGCCGCCGCGTCTTGCGTTCGATAGCTACCACCAATCCAGAATTTATTATTTAAAATAGCTCTTGCCGAAAAATCCAATTGAAGAGGTGCAGCCTCTGAAATTTTAACTAAGACGGAAGGCTCGATTGCTAATTTTTCACTGACTTGCAGCCGATACCCTGCCATTCCATAATAGTGTGGAACGAGGTCATTAGTCGTTTGCATCGCATTTAATTCATCATTGTTAAAAGTGACTTTTTTACTTAAAATTTGTGGTGCAGAAACCCCAGCATAAAAGCCGTTATTCATTTGATAATACAAACCAACATTTAAATCTGGTGTCCAATGGTTATCCATTGCACTTATCAAGCTCGGGTCAGTTTGTTCTTCCGCAAAATAGCTATCACTCAATCGGTAATTGTATAAACTACCAGATACTCCCAAACGCAATTCACCCCTGCCAATATTCACACCGTAGCTACCGCCAAGTGAGAAACCTGTGCGCTTAATTTGACCAGCCACGTCATTAAAAATAAAGCCGCCAATACCAATCGGAATAGAATCCAAGCCACCATGTGCGCTTAGAATTTGCGTCTTTGGTGAGTCGTCAATACCAACCCATTGGGTGCGATAAGTCAGACGCGTTTCTAAGTACTTTGATGTACCTGCGATTGCTGGATTGAAGCCATAATCGTTGAGAACGTAGTTAGTGAAAAGTGGATATTGTTGGGCATGTAAGCCATACGCCACCAACACCATATATATTAAAAGTAGCAGTTTTTTCATCGTAGTATGAATTTCATGATTTTATTAGACTCGTTTAGA
>CAYUNA010001010.1:0-1755 GCA_964445895.1 uncultured Saprospiraceae bacterium
ACTTATATCTAACAAACTTACTCCTTTTCGCAAATAACCCCTTTTTTTTAAGAACAATTCCCAAAGCGGTACAAATTTTGAATAAATTACAATATTTTATATTTGTATTAAAAAGTAAATTAATTTCATACTTTTGCAACTAAATTGTTTGACAAACAAGAAAAAGTCTTTATCTTTCATTTTTTGAGAAAACCTTCAGCTGATTTCCTAAAAAAGCTGATTTTAGAAAAACGACGAGCAACATGGGAAAAATTATTTCTCTTTTAAACCACAAAGGAGGGGTGGGTAAAACCACTAGTGCAATTAATATTGGTGCAGGAATGGCAGAACTCGGACGACGAGTGCTGTTGATTGATCTTGACCCACAAGCCAATTTATCTCTTTCCTTAGGTATTCCCCGACAGCGGGAAACCATTTACGAAGCCCTTCGCGGTGAATCCGAATTAGTTCCTTATAATGTCAAAGAAGGATTGGATGTCGTGATGTCTACGCTTGATTTATCGGGTGCAGAAATGGAATTAATTAATGAAGCAGGGCGTGAATTCATCCTTCGAGAATTATTTGAACCCGTCAAGAATGACTATGACTTTATCATTATTGATTGTCCACCATCTTTAGGGTTATTGACTTTGAATGCGTTGACAAGTAGTGATTATGTTTACATTCCTTTGCAAACAGAGTTTTTAGCGTTGCAAGGTTTGGCAAAAATTAAGCAAGTCATTGACAAAGTGCGTTTCCGTTTGAATAAAAAACTGGAAATTGGTGGTGTAATTGCTACCATGTACGACCACCGAAAAGTTTTGAACCGAGATGTTGTGGATACGATTCGCAAGTACTTTGGTAAAAAAGTTTTTGATACCATGATTCGTGATAATGTTGCTTTGGCTGAAGCTCCTGCACAACGTCAGGACATTTTTGGATACAGCAAAAAGAGTAAAGGCGCAAAGGATTATCTTTCTCTTTGTAAAGAAATTTTGGAGCGTACTGAAAATGGTGTTCCAGCATAATCAATCAAATTAATACTCAAACCATTCATTTGATTTTAATAAACTTATCCATCGAAAAGTTCGCTTTTTGGTGATTAAATACCCGTAATTTTGAGTAAGAAACGATTTACAGACGGGCTTGAAAGTATTTTTGGAGAGGTACATGAGGAAACTTTTGACCGAGGCTTGCTCGTGGAAGAGAAACAAACCAAAACGACAACAAAGACCGAATCTAACGCAACCAAGCCGAAAAAAAGGTCTTCGCGGAAGAATTTTACCACCGACTTAGATTCTCTTTTCGATGGCAGTTTGACAGAAGTCGTAGAAGAAAAATTGCAGGAAAAACGTGTTGCCCCTCGCAAGAATTTGAAAGGCAAATCGAAGTCTCTCGAACACACAAAACGTGTTCAAAAGCCATTGAGTGGTCTGGATGCACTGATTCGACAAACACTGGATTCTGGCTCTTTGGCTTACGATCCTAGTGCAAAAAAACGAATTTCGTTTACTTGTGAAAAAGCTAAATTGGATAAACTGAAAAAAATCGCCCGACAAGAAAAAGCGTATTTGAAAGACATCTTAGGAGATATTGTGGCGAGTTTTATTAGTGAGTATGAAGCAAAAGAAGGAAAGACGGCACACGGTTAACCGTAGATGGTGAATGGCGATTTTAAGCATGAAAAAGCCCACAGCTAAATTAGCGCTGTGGGCTTTTTTTATGTTAGTGAAATGAATTTAATAAGTTGAGCCAGAATGCGCCGTAATTTTTTCT
>CAYUNA010001011.1:0-1755 GCA_964445895.1 uncultured Saprospiraceae bacterium
ATGCTCTTAAAAAATAGATTGCGTGCGGCTCAAAAATTTTCAAAAAGGAAAAGTAGAATTAAAAACAGCTCGACATGATACCAACAAAACAAGACCTTCAAAATGCTCATAATAGCATCAAGCCGTATATTCACAACACCCCAGTTTTCACCTCACAGACCATTAACGAAATCACAGGTGCAGAGGTTTTTTTTAAATGCGAGAACTTCCAAAAAATGGGCGCTTTCAAAATGCGTGGCGGAACCTATGCCTTGCAATGTTTGACTGATGAACAGCGGGCGAAAGGCGTAGCGACTCACTCTTCTGGAAATTTCGCGCAAGCGGTCGCATTAGCAGCGAAAAACTTCGGCGTCAAAGCCTATATCATCATGCCGGAAAACGCTCCTGCGGTGAAAAAAGCAGCGGTCAAAGATTATGGCGGACAGGTCATCGAGTGCGAATCAACCCTCAAAGCACGGGAAGCAACTACTGAAAAAATCGTCGCCAAAACTGGTGCAACTTACCTCCATCCCTACAATCAAATCCCCGTTATTTTAGGACAGGGAACGGCGTGTATGGAACTTTTAGAGGAAGTCGAAAATTTAGACTTTGTGTTTTCGCCCGTAGGTGGCGGCGGACTTTGTGCGGGAACGGCTTTGGCGGCTCATTATTTCACAAAAAAAACACAAGTCATTGGTTGTGAGCCATTTGGAGCAGACGATGCGTATCTTTCCTTTACAACAGGTGTACTTGTTCCGCAGGAAAATCCGAACACAATTGCTGATGGTTTGCGCACATCTCTGGGCGACAAACCGTTTCCGATTATTCAAAAATATGTGAAAGAAATTATCCGTGTAGAAGAGCAAGAAATCGTGGATGCACTGCGGCTGCATTGGGAGCGCATGAAAATGGTGACGGAGCCGAGTTGTGCCGTTCCGTTGGCGGCGTTGATAAGGCGGAAGGCGGATTTTAAAGGGAAGCGAATTGGGATAATTATTAGTGGAGGGAATGTCGATGTGGCGGCGGTAGCGAAATTGTTAAGTTGATGGATTTAACTTATTTTTCAAACGAGTAAAACTGCTGCTGCCAAAGCACTTTCTGAAGGCTCTTTCGAAATGATAAAATCGTGAATATTTAGCTTTTGCAACGCTGTGGCAGTCGTTGCTCCGATGGCGATAACTTGTTGATTGTCAATCAGTTTTTTATTTTCAAAATAGGTTTCTACATTCATTGGACTCGTAAACACTAAAACGTCAAAATCTCTAATGGTAACATTACTTTTTGGCAAGTTTTCATAAACAATTAAATCCTGAATCTCTATTGCATCATTCAAATTCGTTTGTACCGATTTTTTTGAATTTTTAGCTCGCGCAAACAAGACTTTTGACCCACTGGCAACCCTCGAAAATTGACGAGCAGTTTCCTCTGGATTTCCATTTCCAGTAAAAGCAACTGTTAGATTTTTACTTTCTAAAAAAGCCGCTGTTCCCTCTCCTATCGTTCCAATTTTTACATTTTTAAAATAGGCTAAATCTACTTTTTCTAAAAAAAAGCGAACTCCATTTTTACTATAAAAAAAAAGCCAGTCTGGTTTTTGTGGAAGCGCAAAATCAATTTTTTGGAAAGAAACAAGAGACATTCCAAAAACTTTAAAATCCTGATTTTCAAGCATTTGCTTAAATATACTATCAGGTTTTAAATTTCTGGAAATAAACACGGTTTTCATAAAATAGGTAATGTTAGGCATTTGGAATGACAGAAAAGTTCCTATTGTGA
>CAYUNA010001012.1:0-1752 GCA_964445895.1 uncultured Saprospiraceae bacterium
CTTCATCTTCCACATCGGCATTTTCAAAAGCGGGACCTTTTAAGGGTTTCACGCCCTCTTCTTTTAGGCGCTTCATCAAGGCAATATTTTCTGGTTTTAAATAACTATTTGCTTCTTTTTTAAAATAGCTTGTCCACACCTCTTTATCATCTCTGTCATGATGATATACCTTGCCGATACTAATGGTTTTGTATCCATTTTCATTAAATAATTGAGGCAGAGAAACAACATCTTTATGTACTTTTCTCAACGGAGTAAAAATGCTGTAAATACCTAAGTTTTCGGGGCGCAAACCCGTCAAAGTGCTCATTCTCGAAGGCGCACAAATTGCTTGCTGAACATACGCTTTGTTGAACTTTACACCGTCCTCTGCCAATTTATCTATGTTGGGCGTGATAGCGGTTTCGCTCCCATAGCACCCCAATTCTGCTCGTAAATCATCTACGTAAAAAACGAGCACATTCGGTTGATTTTCTTGTGCGTTACTGCCCATACAACAGAAAGCAGCAAAAAATAATACAATGATTTTTTTCATTTTGTTTTTTTTAATCAATAAACAATTCATCTATAAAAGGACCGCTTTGCCCCGTCGTTTCTAATCGAATACTATTTGCACCCGATTTAAAAAACACTTTCGCTCTTACCCCTCGCCAATTTTGCACCCAACCTCCTGTCGGTTTAAATTCAAAAGTTTTTACGTATTCGTCATTCACATACAATTTCATAGGGTAAAGATTATTCTCATCATTATGCATGTATCTGAAACGGATGTTATACTCTTTTCCTTCGCCATCATTTTCTTTATACCAAGTAATGCTACCTTCTTTTTTATCAAATTTTACAAAACCAGTACCTTTATAATGATGCGCATCTTCACTCGCTTTGGCAGCTCCTTCAAGAGTTGCATCTTCGGCAGAAATATTAATACCTCTACCAATCCACATATCCTTGGAGTGCTCATCTCCCCAAAATAATCCTTCGTTTTTTCCGAAGGTTTCGCTCATCGTTAAAACCACTTTTTCGTTTTGTTTTATCACGGCTTTAACTGTTGTTCCATCATTAACTTCAAAAGGAGCGGTATAAGCTATTCCGTTGGTTTCAGGATTTTCGCCATTAATGGTGTAGTGAATTTCTAAATCAGAAAAATTGGTTACTCCCAAAATTCCCAGCTGTTTTGCGTCAATGGTAATTTTATTAGAAAGGTATAAGGCTTTGTCGCCCAATATCGCCCCCGTAATAATTGACGCATTTTGAGCCTTTTCTTTTTCTTCTATGAATAATCTATTCTTTCCAAAAAACAGACTTCTAAAATCCGCCTTTGTTCTACTCGTTGGGTCAATAGGACTTCCGTTTTCGAGCGAAATTTTTTCAATATCTCCTTGCAGGCGGTAATAAACTTTGTTTTCTGCGTAAGGGAAAAGATTATCGTTTTCATCAAGCCCTTCGGAGGTGATAATGTAACAAGCAGCAAATCCCGCTTCCGCCTCTAATTTTTGGATTTTGGTCTGTAATTTTGACGGCTGCTTGCTGGTGCTAAAAGAGGTTCTTTTTACTTCTTTGCCATTTTTATAAGCGACTGCTTCTAACTTGCCTTCCTGATAAGGCACTTGCCATTCGCATTGCATTTCGTTCCAAACTTTGCCAGGTTTGTCTTTTCCTAAAGATTTTCCATTTAAAAATAATTCCACTTCATCCGCATTGGAATAAACCCAAACGGGAATGACCGTCCCTTTTTCCATTCTCGGATGTGTC